>DAIDJI010000235.1 GCA_027451455.1 Planctomycetales bacterium
GACGCGATCGCGAATCTCGGTGGTAAGCCGACCGCTGATCCGGTACTCGCCCACCGCCTGCTGGACCTCGAGGGTCGCCTGCCGCTCGCGGTCTCCAAGCTGAACCTGCGACTGGTAGATATTGATCCGGGCACGCTCGATGTTCCCCTGATTCCGGTTATAGACCGGTAACGGAACGGTGAGCCCGAGCGCCCACGAGGTCGCGCTCTTGGTGCCGTAGGGTGCGTTGTTCTGGAAAGTGAAGGGCTGGTAGAGCAGGTAGGCGTCGGCGAACCGGTTGGCGCGAGCCAGTTGGTAGGCGGCCTCGGCCGCCTCGACCCCAAGCCGGAACGAAGCGACGTCCGGTCTCGACTCCAGCGCCATGCGGATCAGTTCGTCGTCGGGCGGAAGCGCCGGCCCGATCCGCTCCAGTTCGCCATGCACCTCGAACCGGTCGGAGTCGGCCGGAGGCAGGTACAACAGAGCGGCGAGCGTCCGCTTTCGCTGCCGGAGCCCTTCCATCGCGTCGTCCAGGCTGACCGCCGCGACCGCGCTTTCCGACCGCGCCTGCTCGACGTCGGCACTGGTCAGTGTGTTCTGCCGGTAGAGGGCCTCGGTCACCTTGAGTACCTCGTCGACGCCTCTCGCGTTCACCTCCGCGTAGTGGAGCGTACGTCGGGCCACCAGGACGTCGACGTAGGCCATCGCGACGTCACCAATCCCGCGCCGGACGGCGTCCTGGTATTGCTGCTCCATCACCTTGAGCGTCACCTCGGCATAGGTGATTCGCGACTTTCGCTTGTGGGAATAATCGATCGGATGGGAGACGTTCAGGTCGTACTGCGTCGGGCCGCCGGGCCGTTGTCGGCTGTAGGTCTCGTAGGGAATGAGCTGGCTATCGGCGTAGAGGATGGGGTTGGCCCGGAGGCTGGCGGTCAGGACATCGGCCCGCGCCTGGGGAAGCTCCAACGCCAGAGCCCGAAGCGCCGGGTTGTTCCGGATGTAGAGGTCGATGGCCTGCTCGATGGTCAGACCGTTCGCCGGTCCCGGGTCCTCGGGACCGCGGCCGACCTCCAGCGTTCCGAAGAACGGCGGGCGGGGCGAGGGCGTCGGCTGAGGGGCCGCGACGCCGAGCGTTGAGGGCGGCCCCTGGTAACCACCGCCCGGCATCGTGATCGACGAGGGGACCCTCGGGAACGACGGACCAGGGCGTCCGCCGAGGAGCATCTCGTCGCGGCCCGGCTGCGTCCCGAGATTGGCCCCGCCGCCGGGCATTGCCCCGAGCGTCGATTGCGTCCCCCCTGGCCGAGTCATGATCCCCGAGGTGAGCATTCCCGACTCCTGGATCACAGGAGCCTGCGCCGAAGCTTCGCGCGTGAGGATCACCGCCTCCGCCATCGCGAGCACGATCATCCCCCAGGCCATCTGGTTCCTTACCATCGTTCCACGCCCTCCTGGACGTTCGCACCGGCGCCCGTGTCCCTCGGATCGCGGCCCGTCGTCTTTATCGGTCCGACCCGGGATTCGAATCGATCCCAGCTTGCCGATTTCACGGGGTCTCGTCATCTTCCCCGTAGTCCCCAAAACCCTGATAATCGACAAACTTGACGCGAGCCCGAGAGGACCCACCGGGTCCGACGACCGTCTGTTGGGATCGCCTGACGAGCGATAAGATGACGTGAAGATCAGACGAACCGGGAGGATCGCGATGCACGAGACGCCACGGAATGGGTTGATCGGGGATCTGAAGTTCTCGCGCCGGGATTTCCTGCGGGCGAGCGGGGTCGGCATGGCGACCCGTCTACCTCGGATGCGGAGCGCGAGTCCGCCCGGCTCGGAGCGCTCGGTTATCCTGCTCTTGCTCGTGGGAGGCCCGAGCGCCCATGAGACTTTCGATCCGAAGCCGGATGCGACGGAAGACGTCCGCGGTCCTTTCGGGTCGATCGCCACGCGAATCCCGGGAGTCCGGCTCTCGGAGCACCTGCCAGGGCTGGCGGAGCGGATGGATCGAGTCGCTCTGATTCGCTCGGTGCATCACGATGGAGCGCCGATTCACGAGGTCGGTCTGCAACTCCTCCAGACGGGCCGGCTCGCCGAACCCGGCGAGGAGCCTCCGCATTTTGGCTCGGTCGTCGCTCATCGGGATCAACGAGTCGGCCGGTCGGTCCGCGCCCCGATCCTGCTCCCCGGTCCGATCGCGAGCACCGGCGTGGAGATCTCACGCGGACAGTCCGCCGGAGCCCTCGGATCGACCTTCGAGCCGATCGTCCCCGAAGCTCGGTCCCTCCCAACAACCTCCGGGCGGTTCTCATCCGCCTACGGCCCGACCGAGTTCGGCCGAAGCTGTCAGCTAGCCAAACAATTGATCGAGCAAGGTGCCCGGGTGGTCACCGTCAACATGTATTCGACCGTCTTCGGCCGTCTCTCGTGGGACGTCCACGGGGGCTCGCCGTTCAGCACGTTCGACGACTACGCCCGCAAGATTCTCCCCACCTTCGACCGGGCCTTCAGCGCTCTGCTCGACGACCTGGAACGATCGGGCCGGCTCGAATCGACGATGGTGGTCGCGGCCGGCGAGATCGGGCGGACGCCTCGGATCAATGCCACCGGCGGGCGGGACCACTGGCCGGGAGCCTGGAGCGTGGTGGTCGCGGGCGGAGGAGTCTGCGGCGGCCAGGTGATCGGCGCCACCGATCCAACCGGTGGTGAACCGATCGACCGACCGGTCACGCTCCCCGAGATCCTCGGAACGATGTACCACACGCTGGGGATCGACGACGAATCCCTCCCGCCCATCCGTGAACTCCTCGGCTAGAAGAGATCCCGAAGGAACCGCGGACTTCCTGGAGGAACCACGAAAAAACACGAATGACGCGAAAAGACAGGACTTCTCGATTCAAGACATTGAAGCTCGAATATCCCGAATTTCTTTTTCGTGTTCTCCGTGGTTTTTCGTGGTTCCTCCGAGATCCCTTTGATTCAGCGCGAGGCTGCTTTCGTGATGGCCGGTTTGTAGCCGGGGGCGGCGATGAAGTCGCGGATGGGCTTGCCGTCGGCAAGGTTCCAGAGGCGAACGTCGCCGTCCCAGCTTCCTGAGGCGATCGTCTTGCTGTCGCCCGAGATCGCCACCGAGTAGATCCAGTCGCGGTGCCCTTCGAGCTTGCGCCGGGAGGAGCCGTCGGGCTTGAAGAGGTGGACGGCCCGGTCTCCGCTGCACGCGGCGAGGGTCTTGCCATCGGGCGAGAAGGCGAGGCGGAAGACCGTCCCGCCGAAACCGCCGACCAAACGGACCTGCTTCCCCTCGGCGTCGGGATTCCAGAATCGGATGGCGTTGTCCTCGCCGCCGCTGACGACCGACTTGCCGTCGGGACTGAACGCGATGGCGTAGACCGGCTGCGCGTGGGTGGGGAAGGTGACCAGCGATTCCTTCTTCTCCACGTCAAAGACCTTGCACGTCTTGTCGCGGCTGGCGCTGGCGAGTCGTTTGCCGTCGGGGCTGAAGGCCAGCGAAAAGATCCAGTCGGCATGGTCCTCGACCTGGAAGACCATTTTGCCCGACTCGACCTCGTAGATCCGAATCGCGCGGTCGGCGCCGGCGGTTGCGATCCTTTTGCTGTCGGGGCTGAAGGCGACCGAGAAGACGACATCCTGGGTTTCGACCAGCTCGCGCGCCGGTTTCGGCGGCTGGTTGCCGGACCCGACCGACCAGAGCCGGGCGATCCCGTAGATGCCAGGGTCGCCGCTGGCGGTCGCCATCCATTTGCCATCGGGGCTGGTCGCGATCGCGTAGGTCCGCTCGGCGAGTCCGCCGAGCCTCGGACCGGGCGAGCCGTCGGCCACCTTCCAGGTCGTCAGTTCGTGGTATCCGGAGGCCAGCACCGCCGATCCGTCGCGCGTGAACGCCAGCGCCGTGATCGGAACCGGCGAGGGGTAGACCGAGGGCACGCTCACGCTCTGGTTTTTGCGCAGCAGGATGGTCCAGTCCTCGGTCGGCGAAAGGCCGTCGTACTTCGCGCCGGCGGAAACCCATCGCTCGAGCGTCGCGATCTTCTCGGGTGTGAGTGGGTCCTGCTTGTACGGCATCCGGGGCTCGCCTTCGGGCCGGACCAGCTCGACGAGATAGCACTCGTCCGGCTTGCCGGGGACCAGCGTGATTCCCTCGCCCTGCTGGCCGCCCCGGGCAAGCTGGGCGAACGTTGTCATCACATATTTACTCTCGGATTTCCTGGGATTGTGGCAGGCGATGCAGTTCTCGACCAGGATCGGCGCGACGTCGCGCATGAAGCTGACCTCGGGCTTCGATCCGGCCTTCGGTGCTGGCGCGGGGTTGAGCCTGGGCCCCTTCGGTGTCGTCGACTTTGCCGGCTCGGGCTTCTTCTGGTCGCCGGCTCGGGCAGGCGTGATCATCGCGAGGATCAGGAGGGCGGGGAGGATTCGGGGCATCGAGACGTTCTCCCTGGGCGGGCCGGTCGCGGGCGTGCCGATCACTTCTTCGGCGAGACCTTGACCGAGAGCGGCGTGGGGGGGACGGGGTAATCCTTCTTGTTGACCTGGAAGGCGACGACAACCTGCGCTCCGGCCGAGGTCGGAACGGCCTTTGCCTCGGCGACGATCCGGAGCACGAAGTCGATCGCCCCGGCCGCGACGGTGACCGGGTCGGCCTTGAGCCCGGCGGGGAGGCCGTTGACGCGAACCGTTACCGGCTCGTTGAACGTTCCCTTGCGAACGATCCGGCCCTTGACCTCGGCGGTCTGGCCGGCGTGAACCTCAATCCCCGGCGCGGCCAGTTCGACCGACGCCGGGCGGACGATCGCGATGGTCACCGAGGGCGCCACGAGCGTCCGGTCGGCCCCGGCAATCTTTCCCTTCGCCTGAAGGGCCAGGGTCGACGTTCCGAGCGGGGCCTCAACCGCCGACTGAACGCGGACGGCCGCCGAATTCGCCTTCGCTTCGACCTTCTCGCCGGGGATCGTTACCCCGGCCGGCAGGACCAGTCCCGAGACCGCCAGTGGGCCCTCAGCACCCTTCTCTCGATCGATCTTCAGCGGGATCGTCGCGCCGAAGCCGTGGGCAACCTCGATCGGGGCTGAGCCAACGTCGAGTCGGAGAGGCTCGGGCCGGGCGGGCGCCCCGACGATCCCGTATTCGGTCATCTGGTTGGTCGCCAGGTTTGACTGCCGGGCGAAGACGATCGGCGCCGAGGCGATGCGTTCGATCGTGCCGGAGGTCCCGTTCCCCCGGCCGACGAGCTTCATTGCCGTCGCCGGGAAAGCAGCGTCGGACGCTGCACTGAGCGTGAGGACTCCGGCGGCCTGGCCTGCGGCGATCGTTCCGGGACGGACCGAGAGGCCGGCCGGCAGCCCGTCGATGGTGACCTCAATCGGACCGGTGTAGCCGTTCCGTTTGACCGAGACCGGGACGGCCGCCGTACCCCCGCGCGGGATGCTCACCTCCGTCGCGCCGGGCGTCAGGTCGAAGTCCGACTCGAGCGGCTCGACCACAATTCGATACGGGAAACCAATCCCGCCGCGATGTTCCAGGTCCCGGATCACGACCACGACCTCGGTGGCCCCGCTCGGGATCGTCGTCTCGATAATCGGATCGGGAAGGATCAGCGACTGCGCCATCCCGTTCTTCGGAGGGAGCTTGAAAGACTGGTCGTCGGCGCTGGCGATCGAGCCGCCCGCCTTTTGCTCGACCCGCAGCACGGCGTCGAGCGACGAGCCCAGTTCGTACGCCTTCACGGCGAACCGGACCCGGGTCCCGGGAGTGACCGCGACCCGGAATCGGTCCTCGTCGCCGGCCGGGTCGAGCCGCCCGTTGAAGACCACCGGCCCGGCCGCCAGGAGCGGCGGCGCCGAGGCGTCGGCCGGCTCGCGCAGTTCGGGATAGGCCGAGACGGTCATGATCGGCATCGATTCGAAATCCAGGTCGCGAAGCGTGGGCGCGGTCGAGCCTGCCATGCCGGCAGTGATCCGGGGGCGGAACAGGTCGGTGCCGAACGGCGCCCCGATCGTCGCGGCGGCGACACTCACACCCGGCATCGTTCCGCCGCGCAGCTCGATCCCGACCGTCTCGCCCAGTCGACCGCCGAGCGGATAGATTTCCTCGGCCATCGGCACGTCGCCGATCAGTAGCCGATAGACGGGGCGCCCCTCGCCCTGGTATCGCGTGTCGGAGATCTCGACGACATAGTCGGAATCCTCGGGCAAGAGGGCCGTAAATCGGGCGTCGGTGAGCAGGCCGGGGGTGTCGTCGGCCGAGGCCACGTAGGTCCGCTTCGGGGTCGCGGTGGTCAGTCGGAGAGTCGGATCAATCCCCGATCCGATTCGGGCGCATTGAGCGTCGACGACGATCCGCTGCCCCTTCCGCCCGCGGAACCGGAAGAAATCGACATCGTTCCCCGGCACTTTTCCCTCGACGATCACCGGCGGGCTCGGGATTGCCTGCGCCTGCTCGAATGTGCTGTTCTCTTCGTTCTCGATGACCTGCGGAAACTGGCCCACGGCGAGCAGGAACGGATTTGAGACGCCGTCCTCGGTCTGGATCCGGACCGGGTAGACCCCGACCGCGACGGCCGGATCGACAGTCAGTCGGACCTTCCACGAGGCGGCGTCGCTCCCCTTGAGCGTCTCGACCCGGACCGGAATCGGCGCGACCAGGCGAGGGCTGCCGCTCAGGGCCGATCCGCTGAAAACCACCTCCGCCGACTCGCCCCGGCGGACACCGGCCGGGGCGATCTCCTTGATCTGCGGCGCCGCGATCAGGACCGGCGGGGCGGCGAGGAGGCCGAGGATCATCGCCCATTCCACGGCTCGTCGGATTCTCATGGCGCATCTCCTGCCGTTAAGGTTCAACAAAAGTCGACCGTCGCAGGGGCGGAGACGTTTGTCAAGTCTGGCAGGTGATCGCCGGACCGATTGGTCAGGAAAGCGAACCGTCGCGCGGCCTGTCCGAACGCTTCTCTCGCCGGGGTCGACGCCCTCCGCCCGACGGGCCCAGCCACCCCTGAGCTTCGGGCGTTCGCGCGAAAAGGCACTCGCTCGAAGCGCGTCGAGGTCCATCGACTCCAGAATGGTGGGCTAGAACCCCGATCGAGGTCCCCACCCACATTTTTCGGATCGCCGGTTCTCCTCGGGGCGGAGGTCATGATCGAAGTCGCCACCTCAACCCAAGACCTACACCGACTGCTGGATTTGTTGTTCGATAAACGACAGAATCACCGTAAGGAAAGCGACCGAGAAAGGGTCGCGAAAGGCCGTTCCGATGCGACTCCGTAACTCATGCAGCGAACCGAACCGAACCGCTGGACGCCGATTCCGCGGGTAGGATGACGCCTCTCCTCGCCTTCGAAACGACTTGCCGGTCGTCCGGCCGTCCCGGCGATCTGGATCCGGGACCTCAGAGGAGATCGCGATCATGCCGCCGCCCGAGACTCAGGATCACGATCAGCGCCTCAAGGTTCTCCTGAAGGAGTTCTTCGAAACCTTTTTCCTCTGCTTCTTCCCGACCTGGGCGGCCCGGTTTGCGTTCACGGGAATTGACTGGGTGGACAAGGAATTGTTCACGGGTCCGCCCCAGGGCCAGAAACGCTACCTCGACCTGATCGCCCGGCTGAAGCTCCGGCCCGATGCCCCGCCGCCCCGCGAGGGCGCCACCGACCTGGTGGCGCTTGTTCATGTCGAGGTCGAGTCGCGCGACAGCGTCGCCACCTTCCGGCCCCGGATGTTCGACTATTACGTCCAGCTACGCCGCGATACCGGCTTGCCGGTGTTGCCGATTGCCTTGCTCCTTCGCGTTGGGCTGGAAGGCATCGGCCGGGATGTTTATGAAGAGCGCTTCTGGGAACAGTCGATCATCCGGTTTGAGTACGCCTACGTCGGCCTGCCGGCGCTGCCGGCGGAGTCGTACGCGACGGGGGAGAACCTGCTGGGAGTGGCCCTCAGTGCCCTGAT
>DAIDJI010000236.1 GCA_027451455.1 Planctomycetales bacterium
GTCTCCCCTTGGGATCGGCCAGGAGGCGGACGTGATCGGCGTATCCGCTCGCGAGGTCGGGCCAGTCGATCGGCTCGAAGATCTCCATCAGCCGGGACCGGCCGGATTGCTTCGACGCCTCGACGACCGTCCGGCGCAGTCGATCGAGCTTCGAACCGCGTGGGACGACCACCGATCGCTCGAAGACGACCGGGATCAGCCGGTCGACGCCCAGTTCGGTCGCCTTCTCGACAATCCAGTCGAACCGGTCCCCCTTTGGAACGGCCGTCGCCAGCGCGATGGAGTAGACCGGGACTGGCCGAACGATCGGCTCGCCGATCGCGACCAGCTCGACACGATCGGAGGCTGCCTGCACAACCTCGGCGGCCGTCGCGAAACCGGCACCATCAAAGAGCTCGACGCGGTCCCCCGGGCCGAGCCGGCAAACACGCGAGAGGTGTCTCGCCTCGTCGGGACAAAGCCGGTATCGGCCGTCCCGAGGCGGATCCGGGCAGTAAAAGCGTTCCGACACGCCGGTTCTCTCCATTCTTTCAAAGCCCGGACGTCATCCTAACCGATCCTGCATGGGGAGAGTGACCCGAATCGGGAGGGCGGTCGTGGTGTGGCTTCGCTACTGGGGCCTGAGTCGGGATCCGTTCGCCGATGGCACGTCGTGCTTCGTCTCGATGCCCTCGCACGACGAGGCCTTTGCCCGGCTGGTCTTCGCGATCGAACGGGGTCATCGGCTCGTCGACCTCGAAGCGGGCGCGGGGATGGGCAAGTCCACCGTGATCCGTCAGGCCCTTCGCGCAACTCGGGATCCCCGCCGTCGAGCCATCCTGATCCCGGCGAGAACGCCCGCGCTCGGTCTTTTCGACCGGATCGCCTGGGCGATTCGGCGGGGATGCGAGCGCCCCTCGGATCGAGGGAATCCCTCCGGGCCGATCCTCCGGGAATTCCGATCGGCCTCAATCGAGGGGACGCAGGTGGTCCTGGTGCTCGACCAGTGGGATACCGATCCGGGCCCTGGGGTCGTGCAGAACCTGCTGGCACTCGTCGGGTCGTCGGACCCGGGCGGCCCCTCGCCGACGATTCTCCGGTCTGGCCGGGCCCTCGCCGATGATGAGAGCTCGCGGGCCCTCTCGATCGGCCTGGAGCGACTGACCCGAAGCGAGGCGGAAACCTACGTCGCGGGCCGACTGGCCAGTGCCGGGTGCCACGACCGGATCTTCACGCCCAGGGCCGTCGGGCGGCTGCATTCCTGGTCCGAGGGCGTGCCCGGAACGATCAGCGAACTGGCCTCGCTCGCCATGCTCACTGCCGCCTCCCATCGTGCGGAGGTCATCACGCCCGACCTCATTGATGGCATCGCCTTACGGGGCCTTGTCGGGATCGATCCCTCGCTGACCCCAGGTTGAAGCGAGTTCGTCGCGATTCGACCCTCGGTCCGTCGTGCCTTCCTTTTCCGCCGGCTCGCGCAACGCCTCAGCCACCGGGCTCGGGTCGATCTCGGAGCGCATCCCACTCGTCGAGACGATCGAAGGCTGTTCAGAGCGGTCCCCCTGGATTAGAATCACTGTTCTGTAGGTGCGCGCCCGGATCCGGCCCGCCCCGAATGGGGAGCGAGCGGTCGGCCGCGCCGGGGCCTATTCGTATCCGACTCGTGCGTGAAGGACGGTTCCATGGCTGGGAAACCGCTGAATCGGCTCGAACTCCGACGGCAGAGGGAAGCCGCCGAGCCTCTTGACCCGATGGAAGACGAGACCGAGGAGGTCGTTGAGGAGGTCGAGGAGGAAGAAGTCGCCGAACGTCGGCCCAAAAAGAAGGCCAAGGCACCGGCCAAGCCCAAAACCAAGGCGGCAAAGCCAGCGGCCCGGATGCGGATCGTCTGGGTCGTTCTCAACGATGCCTTCAAGCCCGTTGCTACCTTCGAATACAACCAGAAGGAAGCCGCCGAGGCCCGCGCCGCTGAATTGACGGCGAGAGGGAAGGGCACCCACTTCGTCTCCCGGACCAAGGAACCGATGCCCGAGGACGCCCCCGGCATTGGTGCGGCGATCCCGAGGACGGCCCCCGCCGCCGTCAAGGCCGAGCGCAAGGCCGCCGAACCCGTTGTCGAGGACGACGAGGAAATCGACGAAGAAGACCACGAGATGGAAATCGAAGACGAGGCGGACGACGACGACGAATGAGCCGTCCCTCGATCCGACCCTGAGGCGATCGGATCGCTCGTCCCCTGGGGGACTGAACGATCCGATCGCAAGACCCCAGGCAAGTCGCTTCACTTCCCGCTCAGTTCGGCATCCCGCTGGATGCTCCCATCCCCAATCTCTTCCCGGCCCAACGATCTCCTGTCGTCGCACGACCCGGGGCATTCCCTCCGTTCCGCCTCGCCGACGACGTTGCGGAACGGGATGCGAGACCATCCCGCGGACCAGGCGCCTGAACGCGGTTCCTGGTGATTGCGTCCGTCCTGATCCTCCGTGCGTCGCACGACCCGTTCGAGGAGTTTGCTCCGCGAGAGGGCCTGGCCAGAGCTTCGGCCAGGAGGTCGAGTCGGAACTCGCCGCAACCTCTGGAGAACGGGTTGCAAGCGAGGAAAATGGAGGGAGGGAAATGGGCGCACGAGGATTCGAACCTCGGACCTCACCCTTATCAGGGGTGCGCTCTAGCCGTCTGAGCTATGCGCCCGAATCGTCTCGGGCTTTCCATTCTAGGATCTCCTGGCGTCGAGTCAACGGGATGCCGGTCCAAAGCGGGCGTTTCTTCGGAGGACGGCTCTCCTGAGCGGGGGATCAGGGAACGGTGGGCCGGGGACAAGTCCGGAGATTGAGGCGGCGGCGGAGCCACGTCTCGAAGGTTCGACGATGCAGCGGCGCGTCGGCCTCAGAAGATGTTGGGACGAACCGTCTCCGTCCCCATCGCGAGGCGTGGGAGGGGAGCAGGCGGATCAGGTCCGGGAGGATCGGCCGGGCGATCAGACCCATCCCCAGGGCGACAAAGCAGGCGGAGGTCAGGTAATCGGGCGTCGGCCGCCGGTCGTCCGTAGAGGACTCGGGAGAGGCGAACCCAACGAGGACCGGCACCTCGTCGGTCGAATCCCCGTTGATCACCCCCCGGATGGTCCCGATCGCCCCGGCTGGTCCCATCGCGGCGTAGAGGGCGTCGAGCGATTCCCGGCGGTCGATCCTGCGCGTCCGCGAGGTCATCAACCGAAGCGGGCCAAGGCCGACGACCGAGTCCGGTTCCTGGCCGGTCCAATCCGGGCCATCGTGATCGATCGCATCGCCGCCTTCTCCGTTGGAATCGAGAGCGGAAGCCGATCGATCAGCGGAACGCGGATCCAGGCCGTTCGTCGCGATCGCGTCGGCGAGGGCCCGCTCGTGGCGGTCGATCGCCGGTGCGGGGTCCACCTCCACGCTGGAAAAGCTCGGTCCGATCGGCGCAGCGGCCCGAGAGGCGAGCGGCCCCACCGCAATCCGGGCCGGAGGCTCCTCGGATGAGCCCTCCACGGCCATCGTCTCCACGGCCTGAGCGACCGATCCCGCGTCGAGGACGAAGGGGACCTCGGGCGCGGTTAGCTCGGAGGAAAACGATCCCGAGGACGACCAGGCTGGAGTGGCTGTTCCTGTGCCACTCGCAAGAGTCCCGATCAGCGATCCAACACCGAAGGTGCTCGACTCGGTGACGACATCGTTCCCGGCCGCCGAGTTCGAAACGGCCGATTCGATCCGCTGCACGTCCACGACAAATGAGCCCGACGACGTGGCCAGGGCCGGTTTGCCCGCCGAGGGGATCGACGAACCCGCCGCCGATCCGGTCGGAGAGGAGATCTGCACGATCAATTCGCCGCCCGCCGGCATGTCCTGGAACGAGAGCGTCACGGCATCGTTCGGCCCACTCGGGGGACCGTTCGCGAACGGGTCAAGCTGGTCGAGAACATCGCCCGAATGATCCAGGAGGGCCATCGAGACGATGCTCGGCAGGTGAGAGAGGCCCGAATCCGGAGCGCGCAGGCTCAGGCCCAGCTCATGCGTCATCGGGTCGATGGGGATTTGCACGGTCCAGTGATTCTGTCCCGAGGCCATCGACGCCTCGAAGACCACGTGCGGCATGTCAGGCAGCCCGGTCGAGGTCGATCCCATCGGTCCGGAAGGCAGGCTCCCCACCGATCCCACCGGCTCCATCGGCGGGGACACGCTCGAACCACCCGCGCTCGATCCCGAGGGACCATTCCACCCGCCCCCGGCCGGCGCGGTTCTCCAGACTCCGCCGCCGTCGGTGAGACCTGGAGGTGTCGAGGTGCTCCCCGTAACGGTCGCCGAGGAGCCCGGGACCGGACCTTCCATTGGCGACGTCCCGATTGGCCACAGGTTCTTCGAAACCAGGACCACGGGCGAAACGCTGTCCTCACCCAAGCTCCCCGTCTGCGTGCTGACCACCGTCATCAAATTCGGGCCGGTCGCCGAACCGGCCTCCGACGACGCGATCAGTGCCGCGATCGCACCGCCAACTCTCCCAGACTCGGAGCCAGGACCACCACTCCAGGGCGGCATCGGAAACGTCGAGGGGGGATTCCCCGGAGTCGAGGATCCCAGCGGGCTCCAGTCGGGCGCGGGCATCGAGAAAGCCGAAAGCGGAATGAGAACTGCCGTCGCGCTGGGATTCAGAACCGTCGAGAGCAGAAGGCGCGACTCCATCACCTCCAGTGAACCCCGCGCGCACCAATGACGACGGGCCGTCGCAGACCCACCACGCCTCATGCCGCCCTCAGAGACGACACGATCTCGGTGCTCGACTTCCCGACGCCTCCATCGCACGCCTGGCACACCTTTTCCGTCTGAATTCGGTTCCTGACGCCCTCGACACTGGCCCATGCTTGGGTGTTCAATGAGGTCCGCACCGGCCCTTTTTTCTGAGAAGGACCTGTCTCTCTTTACGAGAACCGGCGACCGGCGGCGACACCATCACCCAAAAAAAATCGCCGAGAGGCTCCTTGAGCGCGCCGGAATTCCTTGCGCCTGGTACCAACTTTTTTTCCTTACCATACCAACAGACTTCATGAGAAGAGTCTTCCGGGGGAGGAAATCGAGGGGAGTCCTCCGTGATTTCGCCCGGCCAGACGTGCGGCCCGGCTGCCCGCTGGCAATTTCAACCAATCGATGCGACAATCCCGACCGGTGCGGGAACGATCTCCATAAGAGGAGACCTGGGAACGGTGGCCGACGAGCCGCCGTCCAATTCCAGGGAAGTCCAGGGCCGCGTCTCGGGGACCACACGTCTCAACCCCGAGAGGTACGGCCGGCGATCGCTGCGTCTCATCAGGGAGCGACCCATCATGAACCGAGCGGATGCAAGCCAGGTCGGGGTCTGGGTCATCGGATTCCTTTGCGTGGTCGGAACCGCCTCGCGATCGAGCGGCGGGGAAGATCGTCCGGATCCCGTCCCAGGTGCCTCGTCGCTGCCGGCGGCCCAGGCGGCGATCCGCCCGGCCGCGCCCGAGATTCCCCCGGCGATCGTCGGGGCGATGCAGGAGGGGCGTTACGACGAGGCTCGTCAGGCGCTCACCGATCTGGCGAGGCAGGCGAAGGACGCCGACGATCGAGCCTATCTGGCCTACCTGCGTGCCGTCGTCGAGCGTCTGGCCGGCGACGGAGCCGCCGCCCGCGCGGCCCTGGACGAGGCCCGGAAGGCCAGTCCGGGCGGCCGATGGTTCGCAAGGATCGAGTACGAGCAGGCCGCCCTCGATCTGGCCGCCGGACGACTCGACGCGGCCGAGGAGCAGGCGCGCAAGGTCGCCGGGCGGCTGCTCGCTCCCGATCGGAAAGACCGGCTGGCCGAGGTTTACCGAAGCTTCGCTCTCAGGCTGCTGGAGCCCGGCGATCCGATGATCCCCGCCGATCCCAACGCCGCACGCGACCTCCTCGACCAGGCCCGCGACCTCGCCCGAAGCCCGGACCTCCGCGCCCGGCTCCTTGAGGCAATGAGTCGCGCGAGCCTCGCCTCGGGCAACCCTCTGCAGGCGGTTAAGGATTGCCGGACCTACCTGAGCGACTTCCCCAACGGCCCCGATCGGTTCGTCGTGGAAGCCCGGCTCGGCGAGGCCCTTCGAGCCGCCGGGCCGCCGGTCGAGGCTCGCCGGATCTGGACCGACCTCGTCGCCGAAATCCAGAATCGAAAGCCCGCCGACCAGACCCCTCCCCTCCTTGCCATCCGCGCAACGGCCCTCTACGAGATCGCAACGACCTTCGGCATCCCGACGCCGAACGACGACGGCGACCTCGGCCTCGGCGTCGCGGCCCTGGAGCGATTCCTCGAAGCCGCGCCCACGCACCCGAAGGCCGTCCGTGCCTGCTATTCCATCGGGGCCGCCTATCTGCACCGGGGCAAGGCCACCGAGGCTTACAACGCCCTCGAACGCTTCCTCCGCGAGGAAGGATTCCGGATCGAGACCGACGAGGCCCGGCGCGACTGGTCGGAGCTCTCGATGAAAGCCTCGTTTCAGGTCGCCCGGATTCTCCAGGGGCAGCAGCGTTTCGTCGCGGCGATCGCGGCCTGGCGAGGTTACCTGACCCGATTTCCCAACGGTCCCCAGGGCGCCGACGCCCAGCGAGCCATTCTCGACACCGAGCTGATGATCGCCGCCGACCACCTGACGCGGCATCATTACGCCGAGGCGCGCGCCTCCTGGTCGGAGTTCGTCGCCCGCAACCCGCTCGACGAACGCGTCTCCGCGCTCCTCTTCGAGATCGGCCGGAGCTACCGAGAGGAAGACCAGTTCGACCGCGCCGTCGCCGCCTGGGAAGCCCTCGCCGCCAAGTTCCCCCAGAGCGAGCCCGCCGCGCACGGACAGTTCGAGGCAGCCTCGATTTTTGAGACCGAGAAGGGCGACCCCACCGAGGCGATCGAACGGTTCCGCAAGATCGAGGTCGAGCCCTGGCGGACCCAGGCCCGGCAGCACGTCGCCGTGATGGAGTCGAAGCACCTGCTCGTCGTCACGCCCCGCGCCTTCCGTTCGGGAGAGCCCGCACACCTGGTGATCACGACGCGGAACATCGAGACGCTGAAGTTCGACGCCTACCGCCTTGACCCCGAAGCGTACTTCCGCGCCAAGGAGTCGCTCTCCCAGGTCGAGTCGCTCGACATCGGCCTGGTCGCTCCCGACGCCTCGTGGACGGCGCCCGTCGCCGACTACGCGAAGTATCGCCCGTCCGAGGCCAGGTACGAACTGAAGCCGCTGAAGCTCCCGGGAGCCTACGCGGTCAAGGTGACGGACGAAAAGACGCTCCAGGCAACGACCCTCGTCGTCGGCAGTGACGTCGACGCGATCGTCAAGACATCGCGTGAGCAGGTCCTCGTCTTCGCGCAGGACAGGAAAACCGGCCGGGGCCGCGCCGGCGCCCGGGTCCTGATCTCCGACGGCAGCCAGGTCGTCCTGGAGGCGAAGACCGGAGACGACGGCGTTTTGCTCCACACCTGGAACCCCTCGCGACCGCCCGGGCAGGGTCTGAGCTATCTCGTGATCGACGGACCCGACGTCGCCGGCTCGGGCCTCGCCGTTCCCGGCACGCTTGCGGAGGGGATCAGCCCGAGGGCTTACATCGAGACCGATCGCCCCGCCTATCGGCCCGGCCAGAAGGTTTCCATTCGCGGCGTCATCCGCGAGGTCGAGAACGGCCATTACGCCGTAAAACCGAAGTCCGCCTATCGCCTCGAAATCTTCGACAGCCGGGGCCGGACGCTGGTCGAGCGGCCCGTCACTCTCTCGGAGTTTGGGACGTTCCACGACTCATTGCCGCTCGACCCGGGCGCCCCGGTGGGCCCGCAGTCGCGCTTCGAGACCCCGGCGGAGCGCGTCTTGCGCATCAAGCCCCACCCGGAGGACTGGACCGACGACGAGTGGGCTACCGTCGCCCCCTCGCTGGCCGAGCACGAGCGGGTGGCGGCCAT
>DAIDJI010000237.1 GCA_027451455.1 Planctomycetales bacterium
ACCGCGAACGATCCTGGCTCGACTGGCAGGGAATGGCGGGACAAGGCCGAACGCAACGAGCTCGCTATCTCGGATAGCAAAGGGGTTCCCCTGGCCAAACGATCGGGCAAAGAGGCCGACCGCCGCGGGGAGCCGACGCGCGAGCGGTTCGTGGAATCGGCCTACTGGAATCCGGCCGTCGTCACAGGTCCTGATGGCAAGGCCCGGGTGACGTTCAAGGCCCCGTCGGCCCTCTCGGAATACCGGATCACGGCGCGAGGCGTCACGGGCTCCGACACACTCGCCGGTCAGACCACCGCCGACCTGGCGGTCCGCAAGGACTTCTTCGTCGACCTGAAGGTTCCGGCGTCGCTCACCCAGGGCGATAAGCCGCGATTCTCGGCGGAGGTCCATCACCGGGGCGTTCGCGGGACGCTGAACCTGAAGCTCGCGACCTACGCCGGGGGCCGCGACGACGTCTTCCCGAAGAAGCTGGAACTCGCCGGAGACGGTGTCGAGGAGGTCACCTTCGAGCCGTACGAGGTCCCCGAGGGCGATTCGCTCCGCCTGACCCTCACGGCGACCGTCGGCGAGTCGCGCGACGAGATGGTGGTGGAGGTCCCGATTCGCCCGTGGGGTGTCCCGGCCTTTGCTTCGACCTCGGGGACGAGCGGCGACAGCACAACCGTCTTCGTCGGCTTCCCGCCCGGCCGGACTTACGAGGATCCCGAGCTTCGGATCGCGATCGCGCCGACGGTCCGCCGGATGCTCGTCGAGCTGGCCCTCGGCTCGTCGATCGGCGTCCGCCCCCTGGCGAGCGATCGGGAAAACCTGGCGCGTTGCCTCCCGCCGCCGACGAACACGACGGCCGATCGCGCCTCGGAACTGCTCGCCTCCGCGTCGGTGCTGAGTTACCTCCGCGACGTCCAGGCTGGCGAGGCGCCCGAGGCGGTTCGACTCGTCGATCGGATCCGATCGCTGGTCTCCGAGCTGTCCGCTTCCCAGACCCCGGACGGCGCCTGGCCTTGGGTCACCTCTGGACAGATTCCTGAGGCGAACGGCCAGCGGCCGATCCCCGCGAACGATTGGAGAACAACGGGCGCGGTCGTCTGGGCGATGGCCGAGGCCGAGCGGCTCGGACTTCTCAGCGATCCGAAGGTCCTCGACCAGGCCGTCCGCTACCTGAACCAGCAATTCGCACAGCTTCGCCCGGCGGATCACGAGGCCCGGGCCGCGGTCCTTCACGCTCTCTCGACCCGGCACGCCGCCCGCTTCGAGTCGGCCAATGCGCTGAACCGGGCCCGAAACCAGCTTTCGGACGCCGGACTCGCCTACCTCGCGATGACCTTCGCCAACCTCGACCGCCCGACCCTCGCCGCTGAGATCCTGGGAATCCTGGGTCCTCGGGCGAAGATCGAATCGGCCGGGCCGGGGCGTCCCGATCGGTTGTACTGGGACCAGGCGGGGAGGAACGGCTTCGTCCGGTCGGCAGCGGAGATCACGGCGATGGTCGCGATCGCCTACGCCCGGACCAGTCCCGATGCGTCCGAGCGAAGGAAGGCTGTCGCCTGGATCGAGGCGCACCGGGTCGGCGATGGCTGGCTCCCTCACAAGGCGACCGGCCCCGCGCTCGCCGCACTCGCGCTCGACCAGGGCCGCGCCCGGGCCGCCGAGGATCGATACCAGCTCTCGGTGACGGTCAACGATCGGAAGGTCGCGACGATCGAGGTCCAGGGCCCGACCGCCGGCAAGACGGTCGCGGTCCCGAGGGCCTCGGTGAAGGTCGGCGAGCCGAACCGAATCCGGTTCGAGATGGAGGGCCGCGGGACGTTCGGCTACTCGGCCGTCCTCTCAGGCTTCACTCGCGACTTCGCCCCCGACCAGACGCGAGGCAACCGCGTCGCGCTCGTGGATCGCCGGGCCTACCTGAAGACGGCCCCCGAGCTCGACGGCCGGACCCTCTCAACGGGCTTCTCCGTCGCCGTTGATCCGGCCGAATTCGAAAACCGGGCCACACAGGTCGAGCCCGGCGGACGGGTCCGCGTCGAGCTGGATATCGTCCGGGGCGGCAAGCTGGGCGAGGCCGACTGGGACCGTGAGTTCCTCGTCGTGCAGGACCAGCTTCCGGCCGGGACAACGCTCGTCGAGGGCTCGCTCCGGTCGCGGGCCTCTTCGTACGAGCTGGTCGACGGCGTTCTCACGCTCTACTTCCCGCCCGGCACCGCTCCGTGGAAGACCTCGTACGAGATCCTCGGCTCGATCCCGGGCGAATATCGTGTACCGCCTGCGATGGTCCGAAGCGCCTATGAGCCGGGCCGATATCACCTGGGCCGACCCGAGACGTTCCGCGTCCGTCGCCCGAACGAGCCCGACACCGATCCCTACCGCCCGACGCCCGACGAGCTCTACGCCCGCGGCAAGGCCCACTTCGAGGCAGGCCGCTACGAAAAGGCCGGCGAGGCGCTGGAACCCCTCTTCGGCGGCTATACCCTCCGAGACGCGATCGCCCGCGACGCCGCGCGGATGCTCCTGCTCATCAGCATCCGGGACGGCCGGGGGCGGTCGATCGTCCAGTATTTCGAGGTGGTCAAGGAGAAGTCGCCCGACCTCTTGCTGGGCTTCGACCAGTTGAAGGCAATCGGAGATGCCTATCGCGATATCAAGGAATATGAGCGTGCCATGATTGTCTGGCGGGGGCTGGTCGAGGCGAGTTATCTGGAGGACGCAAGGGTCGGCGAGTTGCTCCGCCAGCGTGGGCGAAGGCTCGAAGGACTCGCCTACCTGATTGACCTCTGGCGGTCGTATCCGCAGACCCCGGCGATCGATGCCGACTTCTTCGGGCTCTCGCAGGTCTTCGTCCAGGAGGCCGGCAAGGCGTTCACCGATCCCGCGCTTCGTCGGGAGCTCGCCTCGGCCGGGATCACGCGGTCGCAGATGCTGCTCCAGTCGATCCGGATGATGCGAACGTTCCTCGTCGGCTCGCCCCGCAGTCCGATGGCCGACGAGGCCAGCCTCTCGATGGTCGGCGCCTTCATCGATCTGGAGGACTTCGAGTCGGTAGTCCGGCTCTCGGATCGATTCACGCGGATCTATCCCCGCAGCCACTACCTGGACAGTTTCCTCTACAGCGAGGCGCTCGGCGACTTCCACCTCGGCCGGTACGACCGGGCCGTTGAGGTCGCCTCTCGGATCGCGAAGGCGGTCTACAAGGACGCCGCCGGAGTCGAGCAACCGAGCCCGAACAAGTGGCAGGCGATCTACATCCTCGGCCAGATTTTCGACGCCCGCCGCCAGCCGGCGCGGGCACTCGAATATTACCGGCAGGTTGCGGAGCGATTCACCGATGCCGCCGATGCGGTCCGGTCTTACACCCGCAAGGAACTGAAGCTCGCCGAGGTCACGCTGATCCGCCCGCCGCATCGCCCGGCGGTCGCTGCACAGCCGACGGGCGGCTTCCGCGTCATCGATGCGGCCGATCCCGCTGAGACCCCCGGCGTGACCGTCGAGTATCGCAACGTCGCCCGGATCGACGTGAAGGTCTATCCGGTCGACCTGATGCAGCTTTACCTCGCCCGACGCAACCTCAACGGAATTGCCGGGATCGACCTGGCTGGGATCACGCCGATGGTCGACAAAACGGTCGACCTCGGCAGCGGGGCCGACTACGACGACCGCAAGAAGCGGATCGACCTGCCGCTCGAAAAGGATGGCGCCTACCTCGTGATGATCCGGGGCGACGGCCTGCACGCCTCGGGGATTGTGCTGGTCACTCCCATCGAGATGGAGGTTCTCGAGGAGGACATGGGACCGGTCACGATCGGCCCGACCACGGGCGGCAATACCGTCTCCGGCACGGTGACCGTCCGCGACGCCCGGACGGGCGACCTGATGCCGAAGGTCGAGGTCAAGGTGATCGGCACCCAGGACCGCCGGTTCGTCACCGGCCGAACCGACCTCCGGGGCGTCTTCGTGGCCGAGGGCATCAATGGCGAGATCACCGCCCTGGCGAGAGCCGGCGCGAGCCGCTTCGCCTTCTATCGAGGCCGTCGTTTTGTCCGGGGCAACCTACCGACGGGCGTCAGTGGGCACGGACTGAGTGGCGGACAGCCGGGGCTCACCAAAACACCCGAGCCTGGCCTCGACGCCCAGCTTCGGATGCAGAACTCGGCGAACGCGCTCAAGCAGGTTGAGCGATTGCAGCAGCGCTTCGGCCAGCCGAACAGCAACCGAAAGGGCGCCTCGGCTGGCGACTTCCGGTGAGCGATCTCGGTGGTTGTGTCACCCGGTCGGCCGGTATATAACCGGGACACCTCGCATACTCGACCGACCAACCCTCAGCCCAACCCAACGCAACCCCGAGGAGTTCTGATCGATGAAACGGATGATCTCCGCCGCCCTGATGCTCGCAATCGCCGGCCTGGCTGTTCCACGGGTCACAGAGGCCGCCGACGGCCCGGCTCACCGGGTCTTCGAGTTGCGCACCTACCACACGAATGAGGGCAAGCTCGACGACCTGAACAAGCGGTTCCGCGAGCATACCTGCGACCTGCTGAAGAAGCATGGCGCCGAGCTGGTCGGCTTCTGGACCCCTACCGACGAGAAGGACGGCAAGGGGAGCACGCTGGTCTACATGCTGGCTTTCCCGAGCCGGGAGGCCGCGAAGAAGTGCTGGTCTGAGTTCGGAGCCGATCCTGAGTGGCGCAAGGTCTTCGCGGAGAGCCACAAAAATGGGGCGCTGGTGAAAAAGGTCGAATCGGTCTTCCTCGAACCGACCGACTACAGCACGCTCCATTGACAGGCCAGGTCGGGGAGAAACCACGACAGGACAGGCCAGGTCGGGGAGAAACCACGAAAAACACGAAATCACACGAAAGAATGTCTTTTTCATAAAGATCTCGTAAACAGATCTTTTATTGAATCTGGGAAATCTTTCGTGTCCTTCGTGATTTTCGTGGTTCCTCCGAGATTTAATCCGGAATTCGGAAATCTTTCGTGTCCTTCGTGATTTTCGTGGTTCCTCCGAGATTTAATCGGGAATTCGGAAATCTCTTCGTGTCCTTCGTGATTTCCGTGGTTCCTCGGAATCCATTTCTCGGCCCAGAGCGACATCGACGGCACCGATGAGGCTTTCCCCGAGTCCTTTCTGCCCGATGGCCTCCAGTTCGGCCCGGCAGGCAAAGAGGGCCTCGATGACCCGCGGGTCCCATTGTTTCCCGCGTCCCTTGTCGAGGATCTCGTGGATCTGCATCAGACCCATCCGTCGGCGATACGGGCGGCTGCTCGACATGGCGTCGAACGAATCAGCGACGGCCAGAATGCGGGCCTCGATCGGGATGTGGTCGCCGGCGAGGCGGTCGGGATAGCCCGTGCCATCGTAGCTCTCGTGATGATGGCGGACGCCTGGCAGAATGTGGCTGAGCCGCTTGAGATCCTTGAGGATGTTCACGCCGATCTCGACATGTCCCTGGATCTTCCGGTATTCCTCATCCGAGAGCGGGCCCGACTTCTTCAGCACTTCGTCCTCGATCCCGATCTTGCCGACGTCGTGCAGCAATCCGGCGAGGTAAAGGTCGCTCCGTCGCTCGGGGGAGATATGTAGTTCCTCGGCGATCCGAACCGCGATCCTCGCCACTCGTTCCGAGTGGCCGGAGGTATAAGGGTCCTTGGCGTCGATCGCGGCGGTCAGAGAGCGAATGACCCCGAACAGCAGTCCCTTCAGTTCGGCGTAAGCCCGGGCGTTGGCAAGCTGGGCCTCGATCAATGCGGCGACGTAATGCAGCCGCTCGAGTTCCTGCGCGGTGAAAGGGCGTCCCGCGGGGGTGTTGAGGGCGATCAGCCAGCCCGATGGTCCCGCCGCGGCGGCGGCCTGGCGAAGCACCTCGGCCGGGGCGCCCGGGGGTGGCCGATCGACCACGATCGGATCGTCCCGGATCGGGTCCACTCCCACGCGCGGGACCAGGGACCGATAGCCGATCGGCTCAAGCCCCGCCACCTGGCCCGCGACGATCGGTGGCGCAACCGGGTCGCGCGGAACCCAGCCCACGGACTCCGTCCCTGTGGACGACCGGAGGACCGTGGCCGCCAGGTACTGGAACCGTTCCGGCGGCTCGGAGACCCGCAGCCGTCGAATCAGCCGGCCGATGACCACGTGCTCGCCGTTCTCGTCCTGGCCCGAGATCGACGGCAAGATCGCTCCCTCGGTCGCGGTCGATTCATTCATCTCGCTCTCGCCGTACATGAGACAACCCCCCGATCCGCACGCCCACGAGAACCCTAGTTCATGGATCCTCAGGACGCCAATGGTCAGCGCGAGTTGGACAGCCTCGCGAAACCGCCCTAGGTTTTTTGGGGGCGCGGTCGGTCGGGAGCTGAGGGCTCGCGGTCGGACTGCCCCTCGGCCGCCGGACGGGGAGCATCGGATGTCGGAGCGAACGGCGAGTGGACTCTCGGATCCTGGATCCGCAGGCCGGATCCTCGACGGCTGGAAGCCGGCCGACTCGTCGGTCGAACGCTCGACTCCCGGGCCGGTGGGCCTTTCCGAGACCGCCATTCACCCAGCGCGTAGGGGGGGGATCGGATCGCTCGGCTTCCTCGACGGCTTCAGTGTCGGCCGGCCAGACGTCCCGGATGCGAACGTGCCGGCGCTCTCCGAGAAGGCCACTGTACTCCGCGCCGATCGTCCCGAAGGCACGGCCCGGATCCCCGCCAATGCTCCGGTCCGTCGATCGACATCGGGGCCACCCACCGCCGGCGTACTGCCCGGAGTGGGCGATGTCCTGGCCGGCTTCCGAATCCTCCGCGAACTGGGACGAGGCGCCTTCGCGCGGGTCTATCTCGCCGAGGAGTTGCATCTCGGCCGACGCTCCGTAGCCATCAAGGTCTCGCGGGCCGAGGGGGATGAGCCTCGCATCCTGGCCCGGCTTCAGCACGCGAATATCGTCCCGGTGCATTCGGTCTGCGACGACCCGGAGACGGGCCTCCGCGTCCTCTGCATGCCCTACTTCGGCGGCGCCAATCTCGCGCAGGTACTCGACCTCGCGGGCCCGAGAGCCCCAAGTGCCCGGTCGGGCCGGAGCCTCGTCGACGCGATCGACCGGATCAGCCGGGTTGGTCCGGAAGGCTCCAGTCACCGGGCGCTGGAATTGACCGCTCCCTCGCCGGCCGCGATCGCCGGTCCGCTCGCCCTTCCCTCGGCGACAGACTCCGGGAGCGGCTTCGGGCTTCGCTCGGTTCTGGGCCGAATGCTCGGAAGTGTCGAGCCGGCTCCCTCAGGTACCGAGGCGGCACCAGCTCTCCACGACGATCCCCACCAGCCGGCTCGCCAGTTCCTCCGTGGTGCCTCGGCGATCCAGGCGGCCGTCTGGATTGTCGCCCGGCTAGCCGAGGGACTCGACCACGCCCATTCCCGGGGTCTTTATCACCGCGACATCAAGCCGGCCAACATCCTGCTCACGGCTGACGGCACGCCGATGCTCCTGGACTTCAACCTGGCGGCCGAGGCCGAGCCCGACCCGGCCGACACCCGAATCGGCCGAGCCATGCTCGGCGGCACACTTCCTTACATGGCTCCCGAGCACCTCGACGCCTTTAGCCCACGCGGCCAGACCGCGCCTGAGGACGTCGCCGAGCAAGCCGACATCTACGCGCTCGGGCTGATCCTCTTCGAGATCCTTGCCGGTGAGCATCCCTTCCCAACCCCGGATTGTCCCCGGGGCACCTCGCCGGTCGAGATCATCGGTCCGATGATCGAGGCCCGTCGGAACCCTCCCTCGATTCGTGCCCGGTGCTCATCCGTCCCGTGGAGCCTCGACGCCCTTGTCCGCAAGTGCCTCGACTTCGATCCTTCGAAACGGTACGCCCGCGCTCGCGACCTGGCCGAGGACCTTCGCCGATTCCTCGACGATCAGCCGATGCTCCACACCCCCGAGCCCAGCCTCCGCGAGCGG
>DAIDJI010000238.1 GCA_027451455.1 Planctomycetales bacterium
GATCGAGGGCGGACCCGCCGGAGTGATCGCGGGGGGCTTCAATGTCCTCGACATCGCGACCTGCCGGAGCGCGGGAGCGAGGTGGGGGTGATATCGGGCAAACCGGGTCGGGTCGATGCTCTGCTTCCAGAGGAGGAAGTTGACCATCGGGTCGGCCGGGCTCGGATTCGTCCGAACGCTCACCCAGATCGCCGAGCGGACGGCCGGCGTCACCGACGGATGCGCGATCGTCGACCAGGCCATCGGCCCGGCCAGCAGATAACGCGACCACGACTTGAACGTCAGCACTTCCGCCGCCGGCATCCCGCGGAACGCAACCGCCGCTGGCTGCGCCACCCGATGGCGGATCGCCTCGGCCGACGCCTCTCGGCCGTCCAGCCCGAGCACCACGCATGCGATCGCCAGCCCGAGCCCAAACCCGAACCCTCGCCGACCGCTGACCATCGCTCGCAGGAGAACCTTCATGGATCACCCACCATCCCAGGAAGCCGGAAAACCGGGGCGGGACGGACCCTTCCCTGAGCCCTCCGCGCTATCGCCCGTCTTCATCGGCCGGTACAACCCGGGGGCTTGAGCCGATTCTCCCGAAAAATCCATTTCGACCACGAATGCCATTCGCAAGGATAAGATGGGCAAGATGGGCAGAAGTACGTCCGTCTTTCCAGCCTGACCCACTCGACCCTTCCTTCCTCGCTCAACGCATCACCCCTTGCTCAATCGGTCAGGCTAGAAAGCCTGACCTACGGGAGAACACCGCGCCGGCAGAAGTAGGTCAGGCTTTCCAGCCTGACCCACTCGACCCTTCCTGCCCCGCTCAACGCATCACCCCTTGCTCAATCGGTCAATCTGGAAAGCCTGACCTACGGGAGACCACGGCGCCGGCAGAAGTAGGTCAGGCTTTCCAGCCTGACCCACTCGACCCTTCCTGCCCCGCTTAACACATCACCCCTTGCTCAATCGGTCAAGCTGGAAAGCCGACCTACGGGAGACCATGGTTTTGGCCTGGTTGAAGGTCGATGGATCGGCGGTTATGCTGGCGTTCCCGGAAGAGTGAACCGCGAAAAAGCAGGTCGGCAGGGGAGATGAGCGCGATGTCCACGGCGGTTGTGTCGGATCGGCAGACTCGGATGTACATCGACGGGAAGTGGTCCGACGCCCAGGACGGCCGGACGCAGGCGGTCATCAACCCGGCCGACGAGTCGGTGCTGGCCGAGGTCGCCTTCGGCGCCCGGGCCGACGCCGACCGGGCGATCGAGGCCGCGTCCAGGGCGTTTCCGGCCTGGCGGGCCGCCTCGGCCTACGACCGGGCGAAGGTCCTCAAGAAGACGGCCGAGCTGATGCGCGAGCGGTCCGCAACGATCGCCCGAACGCTCACCTCCGAACAGGGCAAGCCGCTCCCCGAGGCGACCGCCGAGGTCCTCCACGCCGCCGACACCTTCGAATGGTTCGCCGAGGAAGGCAAGCGCGCCTACGGCCGGATCATCCCCGCGGCGAACGTCGCCAAGCGACACTATGCGATCAAGCACCCGGTCGGCGTCGTCGGCTCGATCACGCCCTGGAACTTCCCCGCGGCACTCCCCAGCCGGAAAATCGCCCCCGCGCTGGCGGTCGGCTGCACGATCGTCAGCCGACCGGCCGACCAGACCCCGCTGACCCTGATCCAGATGTTCGAATGCCTGGCCGACGCCGGTCTACCGGCGGGCGTCGCCAACCTCGTCATCGGCGATGCCCTCGCCTTCGCCGACGCCCTCTTCGAGCATCCGGCGGTCCGCAAGATCAGCTTCACCGGCTCGACCCGCGTCGGCAAGGAATCCGCGACGCCGCGGCCACGCTCAAGCTGGTCAGCATGGAGCTGGGCGGCAACGCGCCGCTGATCGTCTTCCCCGATGCCGACGTCCAGCAGGTCGCCCAGGCGGCGGTGATCGGCAAGTTCCGGAACAACGGGCAGGTCTGCATCGCTCCCTCGCGATTCTACGTCCACGAAAAGATCGCGAGCGACTTCACCGAGGCGGCCGTCGAGCTGACCAAGAACCTGAAGGTCGGCAACGGCCTGGAGGCCGGTATCCAGGTCGGGCCGATGATCGAGCCGAGGGCCCTCGAAAAGACGGCCGGACTGATCGAGGACGCCCGATCGAAGGGCGGCAAGATCCTCACCGGCGGCAGCAAGTCAAACCGGTTCGACAAGGGATACTGGTTCGAGCCGACGGTCGTCCGCGAGGTGAACGGCTCGATGCGGCTGATGACCGAGGAGCCGTTCGCCCCGGTGATGCCGCTGCTCGACTTCTCGAAGCTCGACGACGTGATCGCCGCCGCGAATAACACGCCGTACGGCCTGGCGGCGTATGTCTTCACGAATGACCTGACCATCGCCACCCGAATGGCCGAGGGACTCGAAGCCGGGATCATCGGCCTGAACGACCCCGTCCCCGCCACCCCGCAGTGCCCGTTCGGCGGCATGAAGGAATCCGGCCTCGGCCGCGAACTCGGAATCGAGGGCCTCGACGCCTACCTCGAAACCAAGTACGTCTCGGTCGGCCTGCGACAGGAATAAAACCGGATTCACCACAGAGTACACAGAGAGCACAGAGTTCGGACAGAAGAATTCCAGGTTTTCAATGGGCTTCCTCGGTATTCCCTCTGTGCTCTCTGTGTACTCTGTGGTGAATCGAATTCTCCGAGGATCAGATCGCGGATGGACGTTCGGGATCGACGCCGCTGTCGTTTCCGCGGAACTTGTCGCAGCGACGGACCCGGCCGACAAGATGTACAACGGCGCGCCGATCCTTGCGGCCGAGATCCTCTCGCCCAACGATACCCACGACGACATCGTCGAGACCGTCCGGACGTATCACGAGGTCGGTACGGTCGTCTGGATCATCGATCCCGACTTCGAGACCGTCGCCGTCCATCGGCCCGGCGCGCAGGTGGAGACGCGGAACGCCCAGCAGGAACTCGACGGCGATCCCTACCTGCCCGGCTTCCGCGTCCCCGTCGCCCGGTTCTTCGAGCGGGATTGACCGATGGCCACGAGCGTCAGGCGAGATTCTCCTGGCCCCGCTCCTCATAGATCGGCCAGCCATAGCCGCCGTTGTGCTCCTCGACGCCAAACTGGCACCCGGGCGCCTTCGGCAGGCCAGCGAGCAGGCCGTCGGCCTTCGCCTTCAGGAGCACGCCCTTGAGCATCTCGCCGAGGATTTCGGTGAGCTTGTCGAAACTCTCCTTGCGCAGCTTGCGTTCCTTGCCGTCGGGCAGGACAACAACCAGCGGGCTTTCCTCAAGCGATTCGAAGGCCGCGAGCCAGTCGGGGCGGTCGAGTGTGTTGCCCTCGATGTGCGCGTTCCACTCGCCGTCGGGCTCGGCATCGGGGCGGGTGTCGAGGATCAGGGCCACCCAGCCCGACTGGTCGCACGAGTAGCCAACGTCGATCTGCTTCACCACCTTCCCCTTGCCGGGGCCGTCGTTCTTCGATGGCTTGAAGGTGCGCACGCGATCCGAGACGTACGCCAGGATCTCGGCGACGTCCTTCCGCAGGTCCAAACGATCCATGAGCGGTCCCTCATCCGAACGTCCAGCGATCAGGAAAGCACCGGGAGCGTTCGCCGTTCCTGCTTTTGCTTCTCCTTGGCGATGTACGACGCCAGGGGCGCCGTCTCCTCGCCGAACCGCTCGACCTCTTCGAGGAGCGCCTGGACCATCTCGTGCTCCTTGACGTGCCGGATCGGCACGCCCCGCTTGAAGATGATCCCCTTGCCCGACCCGGCCGCGATGCCGAGGTCCGCCTCCTTCGCCTCGCCAAACCCGTTGACCAGGCACCCCAGGATGCTGATCCGGATCGGGTTCTTGAGCCCCTTCATCTTCTCCTCGACCTCGGCGACGATCCGCTCCAGGTCGATGTCGAGCCGGCCGCAGGTCGGGCAGGCGACCACCTCGGGGCGATTCACCCGTCGGTCGCAGGCGCGCAGGATGTCGAACCCGGCCGCAATCTCGGGGACCGGATCGCCCAGCAGCGAGACCCGGATCGTGTCGCCGATCCCCCGGAGCAAGATCGCCCCGATCCCCGCCGCGCTCTTGAGCGTCCCATACTCCCGAGAGCCGGCCTCGGTGATCCCGACGTGCGTCGGATAATCGCACTTCGCGGCGTACTGGGTGTAGCACTCGACGGCCGTCGGAACGTGGCTGGCCTTCAGGCTGACGATCATCAGCTTGTAGCCGAGCGCCTCGGCGGTCTCAATGTGCCGGAGCGCGCTCTCGACCATCGCCTCGGGGCACGGGAAGCCGTACTTCTCGATGAGGTCCTTCTCCAGGCTCCCGGAGTTGACCCCGATCCGCATCGGGATCCCCTTGTCCCGGGCCTTCCGGACGACCTCCTTGAACCGCTCCTCGCCGCCGATGTTGCCCGGGTTGATCCGGATCTTGTCGACGGCCGGTCGGCCCGAGGGCGTCACGGCGTCGAGGCACGCCAGCGCCATCCGGTAGTCGAAATGAATGTCGGCGATCAGCGGGATCGAGATCCGGTCGCGGATCAGCTTGACCCCCTCGACGTCGTCCTTCTTCGGCACCGTCACCCGGACGATCTCGCAGCCGGCCTCTTCCAGCCGGTGGATCTGTTCGAGTGTCGCCTCGGCGTCGAAGGTATTGGTCGTCGTCATCGACTGGACCCAGATCGGCTGCTCACCGCCGACGATGTGATCCCCGACCCCTACCTCTCGCGTCCTGTGCCGCCGGATCGTCGTCGAGTACGCCATCGGTTCGTCGTCCTGGATGCCCGGTGGATCAAGCCTTTTCAAACGCTCGACTTGCGCCAATCATATGCCGTCATCGTAATCAATCGGGACCCGAGGGTCAAGGCAACCCGGCCAGACCCCGAATCCCGGAATCCCGGCGCCGGGCCACCTCATCAGCTTCGCCCAGGGACCAGGGACCCTTCCGGATCAAGGCATCGGTATATCCGTGAACGCGAAGGCCAGATTGAGGGTGGTCCGGGTGAGGGTGTAATAGCGGAGTTCCCGGAGCGAGCTGGCGGAGGAGGCGGTTGGGAGGGTGAGGGTGATCCTCGCGTTTTCGGAGTCGACACCCGAGGGGAACCAGGAGACGAGCCGGCCTCGGGAGTCGGCGATTTCGAGTTGCTGGCGGTGGAGGTCGGGGCGGTAGACGTCGCCGAAGGGGCCGGCCTCGCCCGGTTCGACGGCGCCGGGGCGGACGCTCGGACGGATGGCGAGGTCGATCTGGGTCTGGGGAACGGTGTTGGAGGTGGTCCGGATGGCGAGCAGAGTGACCTCGACGTCGGGGTTGGTGAAACGGCGGCCGAGGCTCCGGGCGTCGAGCGGGACGATCAGCGGGTCGGGTGCTCGCGACGAGATCGTCAGCGGAACGACCCCGCGCAGCCGGCGGATGGACTCGCCCGGGTCGGCGGGATAGCGCAAATGTGCCTGGAGCTGGACGACCGGGCCGTTCATGGCGCTGAAGAAGCCGAACCGCCGCCCTGCGCCGGGCTCCTCGGAGGGGACCAGGGAATGGCCCCGGTTATCGACGGCCTCGGTGATCCGAAGCGAGCCCGCCTGCCCGATGAAGAGCCGGGGCTCGGCGGCCACCAGAAACCGCGCGGTGAATTGCTCGTTCGTGACCGGAGTGAGACGATTCCGAACGGGAGTGGGCTTCGGAAGCGGCCCAGGACCCGGCGGCGGGCCAACCGGCCGGTTCGGGATCGGGGCCACCCGCATCGGCATCCCCGAGGCCCCGAATCGAACGTCGCTCTCGTACCGAATCCCCTGCAAGTACACCCGAAACGGACCCTGGTCGAAACTCGGCGAGGCGGGGCGAGCGGTCGCGTCGGTCAGGGCAAACGTCGGCTCCCGAGGGCCGTCGACACCGTTCAGCTCGGGAAAAGCCTGCAACCCGGCCGATTCGCAGAGCAGGTCCACAGCCTTCCAGAAGGGGACCGTCCCCGATTGCCGGAGCGTCACCCTTTGCGCCTTCCAGTTGCGCAGGTTCTCCGGGTAAAGAACGACCTGAAAACCGGCCTGACGCCCGATCGACCGGACAACGTCGGTCAGCGGGGCACGCTGGAAGTCCAGCCGGACCCGCGTGGCCTGGGTCAAAAGGGCGTCCTCAATCCGGTGGACCAAACCCGAGGCGCGGGTCCGAATCTCCGGGTCGCGCGAGTCGCGCGCTGCGCGCAGGACCGGCAAGGCCGGCCGCCCAAGCCCCTCAAGCACCTTCGAGGCCGCCTCTCGGTCCGAGTACCGGTTGGCTCCGAGCCGGGACACCATCTCATCCAGCCCGACCCCACTGTCGGGCATCTGTCCGAGTATCGCGACCACCAGGAGTTTGACACCCAGCATCACCGCCACCCCTCTCCGATGCCGGACCCGTCGCGATCGTCCCGGTCGCGTCGCGTCGATGGGAATCCCCGGACGACCGCCTCCGCAATCATCCCATCATAACCGATCAACGGCCAGATGCCACTCGGCAGGATTCGAGGACCAGGGCCATTTCCGTTTCCCACCGGTCGGGTCAACGGGACGGGCTCCGAACGCCCTCGACCCGTCCCCGCCCCCATTCACTCGACCCTTGGGCCTCCACATGCTGGACCAGCACCCAATCGACCACAAAACGGGGACCAGGACCATCCTCAGCGCTCCGGTGCCATTCCCCGTTTCCCCGCCGATCTGAGAAGGAAACGGACCGGCCCAGCGTCGCAAACCCGCGACAACCCAGGCAAACGTCAACCCGCAGAGTCCAGTCGATATCACACAAGTAGGCCCACCGGAAAAACCGCCGACCAGCCGCAAAAATGCCAACAATCCACACAGCCGCCGCAACCATCGGCCAGAGCGGCACCCATCCCGCGATCGACCGTCGTGAACCCATGGCCGCGGCCGATCTTTCTCGGGTATAGTGAAGAAAGTGCGCGCATCCGGCGCGCCGTTTCCTGCTCAGGGATGAGATCACCATCAGGGGTCCGCGGCCGGACTTTCGTCCGCAGATCGGCCGAAAAATCGGGAGGGGGACGTCATGTCGAGGACGCGAGGCACGGGCGGGCTCGGTTCGTCGATCCTGGCGGCGGTCGTCATGGCGGCAACCTCGGCCGCGGCGCACGCCCAGAACGGTTTCAGCGCCGACCCGTTCTGGCCGTACAACAACCAGTACACCCCCTACGCCAACCCCATCACCCCAGGCAGCGGCCCCGAAGGCGCCGGCCCCGTCGGTACCCTCAACTCCCGCGAAGGCATCCGAAGCGCCAACCGGTTCGAGGACTATCTCGAAGGCGTCCGCGGCGGGACCATGCAGGGCCCAGGACGAAACCTCAGCGACCGATCGGGCATCGGCCTGCCGTACTACCGATCGTCCGTCGATCCCGACTACCAGGTCCGCGGCCGATCCCCCCGGCAATACACCCCCAACGCCCGAACCACCGAAACCTTCGAACAATCCCAGCGCAAGGTTTCCGACTTCTACTTCGAATACTCCTCCGAACGCGACCCCGAAATCCGCGCCCGCCTCTGGCGACAGTACCAGACCGCACGCCGACAGACCTCTCTCGGCCTCTCCGGCCGCGGCTCCGCCGCGCGGCGGACCGCCGAGACCGAAGCCTCCCTCGACGCCTCCGAAGGGACCGGCCGCTCCACTCGCATTCGCCGCTTCCGACCCCAACCCACCAACGACCTCGGACCACCACCCATCCCCGCTACCCCCGGCCACTCGGATTCCTCGCCCGGTCTCTTACGCCGTAACTCCTCACCCAGAGACGTCTTGAACCGATCCCGCGCCCTCGACCGTCCTGGCGCCAGCCCCTCCTCACCAACCGCCCGCGGCCTCGCCCCCACACCCCCCTCCCGCCGACCGTCCG
>DAIDJI010000239.1 GCA_027451455.1 Planctomycetales bacterium
CTGGCCATCGCCATCACCTACCTGGAGCGCTGGCCGGGCGCGCCGCGCAACACCGTGTCGCTGATCGACCGCCACGGCGATCTGGTCCTGACCTACGCCAAGGTCCACACCTGCGACTTCGACGAGCCGGAAGCGTCGCTGACGCCCGGCGACGACTTCCCGGTGCTCCGCCTGCCGGCCGCCGTCCCGCTCTTCCTCGCCGACGCCGCTCCTCCGCCGGAGGACCGAGTCGAGCCCCGGCCAATCTCACTCGAGGCCGGCGGCCGAGGAGGCCGGATGCACGGCCGGATGGGATTCCTCGGCCAGATCGAATGGATCGACGGCGGCCACTGGCTCCAGCCGCGCGAGGGCCGGCTCTACCTCTTCGACGCCCGAACCGGCCGGTCCAGGCCCTTCTTCGACCCCTCCACACTCCAGAAGGGCCTGGCGCGGCTCCCGTCGCTCGACGCCAGCGACGCGAAACGAATCGCCGACGGCCTCCCGTTCGAGATGTCCCCCAACCGCCTCGGCTTCGTCTTCGACCACGCGGACGACCTCTATTATGCAACCTTCGACGGCAAAACGGCCGTCCGCCTCACCAGCCAACCCGGCGAGGAACTCTTCCCCCAGTTCAGCCCCGACGGCCAGCTCGTCGCCTTCGTCCGCGATTACGACCTCTACACCGTCGACCTCGCGACGCAGACCGAGCACCGGCTGACCACCGGAGGCCGCGAAGACCTCCGCCACGGTCAATCCGACTGGGTTTATTATGAAGAGATTTGGAATCGTCGATGGCCTGCGTTTTGGTGGAGTCCCGATTCGAAGTCATTGGCGTTCTTCGAGTTAAGCGATGGCTCCGTTCCCTATCACACGGTCCTGGACGACACGGCGATCGGCGGAGCCCGGAAGGAAGAGCGAACGCACTATCCTCGAGCCGGCGAGCCGAACCCAAAAGTCCAGCTAGGTCTCGTGGAGTCTCGCGGGGGCCCGATTCAGTGGGCGGATTTTTCGGCCTATTCGCCCGATTCGATGCTCATCAGCGAGGCCGGTTGGTTCCCGGACGGAAGCGTCTACGCCTACGTCCAGGACCGGACCCAGACCTGGCTCGACCTGGTCAAGATCCAGCCGGCACGTGGGAGGGAGAAGGCTCCGGTGCGCCGACTTTTCCGCGACGCGACGAAGGCGTTCATCGAGAGTCCTGGCCCGCTTCACCCGTACCTTGAAGGCGGTTTCCTCTGGCTAAGCGAGCGCGATGGCTGGAAGCACATCTACGAATACAGGGCCGACGGCACGCTGAAGTCGCGGCGGACCTCAGGCGAGTGGGAGGTCCGGCGGATCGAGCACGTCGACACCACTTCGGGACGCATCGTCTTCACGGCGACCCGAGAGGCGCCGATGTCGACCGACCTCTACCGGCTCGACCCGGGCGGGCCGATCACCCGGCTGACGAGCTCACCTGGCACACACTCGGCGAGTCTGAGCCCCGACGGCAAGCTCTTCGCCGAGAGCCGGTCGGATCTCCACACTCCCGACCGCGCCTCGCTGTTTTCGATCGAGGGCGACCGGCTTCGAACGCTCGACTCGAATCCATCGCACGAGCTGGAGCGATGGAAATTTGGGCCGGTGTCGCGGTTTCAGATCCCGGCCCGCGACGGCTTCTCGCTCGAGGCCGAGTTGATCCTTCCGCCCGAGATGGAGCCGGGAAAGAAGTACCCGGTCTGGTTCACGACCTACGGCGGCCCGCACATGTCGACGGTCTCCGACGCCTGGAACGGCGGCCGGATGCGCGACCACGCCCTGGCCCACGAGGGGCTCCTGATCTTCCACATGGACCCTCGAAGTGCCAGCGGCAAGGGAGCCGTCTCGACCTGGACCGCCTACAAGCACCTGGGCGTTCAGGAGACGAAGGACATCGAGGACGCGATCCGTTGGCTGAAGGCAAAGCCGTATGTCGACGGGTCTCGAATCGGGATGGCGGGGCACAGCTACGGCGGATACATCACCTCCTACGCGATGACCCACACAAACCTCTTCGCGGCGGGGATCGCCGGGGCTCCGGTGACCGACTGGCGCGATTACGACTCGATCTACACCGAGCGCTACATGGGCCTTCCGCAGGACAACCCCGACGGCTACGACGCCTCCTCGGTGGTGAAGGCCGCCGCGAAGCTGCACGGCCGGCTCTTGATCCTCCACGGCGCGATCGACGACAACGTCTCGCTCAGGAACTCGATGCGGCTGGTGCAGGCTCTCCAGACGGCCGATCGTGACTTCGAGCTGATGATCTACCCGTCGTCGCGACACGGGATCTTCGGCCCGCATTACAACCGGATTCAGATCGATTTCATCCGCCGGACGCTCCTCGCGCCGGGACTCTCGGCGCCTCGATCGCCGGGTGAAATCGCCTCGCCCTCGGAGGAGCGCCAGAGGTCGCCAGAACGCCCGCGCGCGGCCTCAGCGTCTCGGTAATCGCGACGATCCGGCTCCCCACATATCAAGCGACATCATCGGAGAGAGAGCGGACATGGGCAGAAGCCTGCCGACAGATTCCAAGGTCAGCGGCTTCGCTCATGTTGACCGGCGCCAAACGTACGGTAAGCTGAACCCTTCGCGGGAAGCAGCCCGTTGTCCCAGTTCTGGATCATCCAAAAGCGAGGACCAAGGCCATGTCTGACGACACGCAGAATCTTTCTCGTCGAGATGTGATGCGGCTCGGAGCGACAGGCGTGGCCGCGGCCAGCGTCAGCAATGTACCGGCGATGGCGGACGAGAAAGCCGCCCCGAACAAGCTGCCGAAGCGGCGATATGGCCGGACCGGCATGGAGATTTCCTGGCTGATCGGGGCCTCCGACTGGCCGAAGGAGATTGTTCCCAGGGCCGTCGCCGCTGGGGTCAACTACTGGCACAAGGCCCAGGTCTGGCGCGCCGGAACGCTGCCGCCGGTCCTCAAGGCCCAGCCGAGAGAGTCGTATTACCTGGAGTGCGTCGTGGATCGCGTGAACGGCGATCACATGCACGGCCGGATCGACGAGGAGCAGCACTACCAGTTCGTCAAGAAGCGCGTAGCGGAAGCGGGCGTCGGGTACTACGACGTCTTCAAGTTCCACTTCGGCTATCACTCGGTGGAAGAGGCCAAGCAGAACCCCGGCATGGTCCGCGCCTTCGAGCGGCTCAAGAAGGAGGGGCTCGTCAAGCACCTCGCCATCTCCCAGCACCACTACAACTCGATCGGTGGGGACATGGCCTGGGAAATCATGGACTACCTGGCGGACCATCAGCCCTACGAGGCGACCCAGTTCTTCTACACCTTCGGCGACCGTAAGGAGGTTGCCGAGTGGATCGACGTCGCGAAGAAGAAGGACATCGGCACCATCGCCATGAAGACGATGGGCGGCGTCGGGCGTGCGTCGCACGATCCGAAGTTCCGGAAGCTTCTGGCCGACCCGAACTACCAGGGCAGCGCCCCCGCCGCGGCCATGGTCAAGTGGCTGAAGTCGAACCCAAGCCTCACCGCCGCGGTGATCGCCACCCGGAACTTCGACCAGTTCCGTGAGAACATGGGCGCGGCCACCACCCTGGCGATGGGCCCGCAGGACCACGAGGCGCTCACCCTCCTCGCCGGGTACAACAAGGGCTTGACCTGCGTCCTGTGCGCCCAGTGCGTCTCGGCTTGCCCCGAGCACATCGGCATCTCCGACATCTTCCGGTACGAGCGGTATGCCCGGGATTATCACGACATCGAGCGGGCGCGAAAGGAATACGCCGCCCTCACGCGGAACGGCACGTCCTGCGTCGGTTGCGGCGACTGCCTCTCCACCTGCTCTCAGGAAATCGATATCGCCGCCAAATTGAAGGAAGTCCACCGTCTGCTCGCCTGAGACAGGCCCGCCAACCCCGACAAAACGGGGACAGATCCTTCGAAGACCTGGATCCGGTCCCCGTTCTGTCGGATCAGAACCCCAGACGTTCGAGAACCTCGGCGCTGGGGCCAAGCTTCTCGATGAAGGCGGCGTCGCCGATCCAGTCGCCGATCGGACGGCGATGGCCGACCGCGATCAACCGGCGGATTCCCGCCTCTCGGGCTGAGATCAGTCCGGTCGGAGAGTCCTCGATCGCGGCCACCGATGTCGGTGCCAGCCGGAGCTTCTTGAGCGCCAGCGCGTACGCCTCGGGGTGCGGCTTGCGATCGGTGACGTCCTCCTTGGTGATGATCAGGCCGAAGGCGTCGGTGAGCCCGGCGGCCTCCAGAACGGTTTCGACGCACTCGCGCCAGCTTCCCGAGACAACCGCCAGCCGGGCCCGGTCGCGAAGCGCGCCGACCAGTTCGACGACCCCCGGATAGACCCTCGGCGCATACTTCAGCAGCTCGACGGTGAGCGCCCGCTTGCGATCGACCCAGTCGTCGACCTTGTCGACCGGGATGCCGCGGCCCTCGAAAAATTCGCGGAGGAAGTCGCGATCGTCGATCTCCGCCGCGCGCGAGGCGGCCTGGTCGCCGATCGAAAGGCCGAGGAAGCCCAGCGTCCGCTGCCAGGCGGCGACGTGGTGGTTCTCGGTCGCGGCGATCACGCCGTCGAAGTCGAAGAGGATGGCTCGGGGAGGCATGGTCGTCTGCGATTTTGCTCCGGCGCCGTCGAAGGGTGGGACGGCCGGATTATCTCCGATCCCTGCGTCGGACGTCAAATGATTGACAAGCGTCCTCGACCGCCCTAATCTGGCCCTTCGAGGCGTCTCGTCTCTTTCCTGGGCCCCGAGCTGCGCGGGCCGGCCGAATCGACGACGATCCGACGCCGCAGGTCGCGGGCCGACGCCCTGTTGCACCGGTCCCGGCACGCTCGCTCGTTCCAGCCGCCACACGACGCCACCCGACCATCTACGAGACATCCAGAAGCCGACCGGGAGACCGCATCGATGGCACGACCCGTGACCCTCTTCACCGGCCAGTGGGCCGACCTCTCGCTCGACGCCCTCGCCCCAAAGGTCAGCCAGTGGGGATATGACGGCATCGAGCTGCCCTGCTGGGGCGATCATTTCAACGTCCAGAAGGCGCTGAATGACCCGGCCTATTGCAAGGGGCGGCACGACCTGCTCGGCAAGCACGGGCTGAAGTGCTGGGCGATCTCCAACCACCTGACCGGCCAGCTCGTCCTCGACCACAACGACGCGAGGACCGACGACTGGGTCCCGCCCGAGGTCCGGGGCGATGCGAAGAAGAAGACCGAGTGGGCGATCCGCGAGATGATGGACACCGCCCGCGCCGCTAAGAAGCTCGGCGTGAAGGTGGTCAACGGTTTCACCGGCTCGTCGATCTGGCATTTGCTGTACTCGTTCCCGCCGGTCTCCGACGCGATGATCGACGAGGGCTTCCAGCTCTTCGCCGATCGCTGGAACCCGATTCTCGACGTCTTCAAGGAGTGCGGCGTCAGGTTCGCGCTGGAGGTTCACCCGACCGAGATCGCGTTCGACATCTACACGGCCGAGCGGGCCCTGAAGGCGGTCGACCACCGACCGGAGTTCGGCTTCAACTTCGACCCCAGCCACCTGCTCTGGCAGATGATCGACCCGGTGGAGTTCATCCGGGCGTTCCCGGATCGGATCTATCACATGCACGTGAAGGACGCTGCCCGGACCCTCGACGGCCGGTCGGGGATTCTGGCCTCGCACCTGAACTTCGGCGATCCTCGCCGCGGCTGGGACTTCCGCTCGCCAGGCCGCGGCCAGGTGAATTTCGAGGAGATCGCCCGGGCTCTCAACACGATCGGATACGAGGGGCCGCTCTCGGTCGAGTGGGAAGACTGCGGGATGGACCGCGAATATGGCGCCGCCGAGGCGGCCCGCTTCGTCAAGGAACGGATGGGCTTCAAATCCGCCGGCCGCCTGTTCGACTCGGCCTTCGCTGAGGCCCAGGCGAAGTGAATACCCGGAGGAACCACGAAAAACACGAAGGACACGAAAAGGAAAAGTAAGAATGAAGGCAGGGCTGGTGTCTGGCACATGGAAAACGTGCTGGTTGATCAGAACCAAAATCCCGGCTTCCTGATTTTTCTTTTTCGTGTCCTTCGTGTTTTTCGTGGTTCCTCCTGATTTTCCCGGCTATTCGTGGTTGCGGGTGAGGAGGCGCAGGGCGTTTGCGATCACGACCAGGCTTGTGCCGACGTCCGCCGCGATCGCCATCCAGAGGTTTGCCAGGCCGAAGACCGCCAGGATCAGCACGGTCGCCTTCGTCAGCAGGGCGATCGCGATGTTCTGGCGGATCATCGCCAGGGTCGCCCGACTGTGGCGAATCAGCCAGGGGAGTCGGCCCAGATCCTCGGCCAGCAGAACGACGTCCGCCGTCTCGAGCGCCGCACCGCTGGAGATCCCGCCGAGCGCGATGCTGACCTTCGCCGCCGCCAGCGCAGGAGCGTCGTTGACGCCATCGCCAACCATCCCCGTCGGACCGTGCTGCGCATCGAACTCGGCGATCGCCGAGACCTTCTCGGCCGGCAAGAGTCCGGCGCGCTGCTCGCCGACGCCCAGTTCGCGGGCCACCGCCGCCGCCGCGCCGGCGTTGTCGCCCGTCAGCATGATCGTGCGCAGGCCCAGCTTGTGCAACTCGTCGAGCACGCGGGCGGCCTCGGGACGCGGGCGATCCGCGAGTCGGATCCACCCCATCGGCCCGGAGGCGCCCGTCAGCGCCACCGCGGTCCCAACCGTTCCCTCGACACGATCCAGGCTATTGTGGAACTCCGGCTCGCAGAGCCCCTGCTCGTCGATGTAACGGTGGCTCCCCATGTGATAATCGACCGCGTCGATCCGACCGACTGCGCCCCGGCCCGGAATCGCCCGGTAATCATCGGCGAACGGGACCTCCAGGCTTCGACCTCGTGCGTATCGCGCAATCGCCTTGCCCAGCACGTGCCCGCCGCGATCGCCGAGCGCCGCCGCGATCCGGACCACGCGATCCTCGTCGTCTTGCCCCGGCGCGCAGACCACCTCGACGACATCGGGCCGGCCCTGGGTGAGCGTCCCCGTCTTGTCGAACGCGATCGCTCGCAATCGGCCGATCTCTTCGAGAAACTCGCCACCCCGAATCAGGATTCCGGCCCGAGCGGCTGCTGCCAGTCCACTGACCACGGCCACCGGCGTCGCGATCACCAGGGCGCAGGGGCAGGCGATCACCAGGACCACCAGCCCCCGCCCGAACCATTCGCGGAAGAGAGTCCCGTCCCACCCGTGCCCGCCGATCGCCGCGACCAGCGGCGGCCCGAGCATCACCGCCATCGAGGCCGCCACCACGATCGGCGTGTACACCGCCGCGAACTGAGTGATCCGCCGCTCAATCGGCGCCTTGCCCGCCTGGCTCGCCCGTACCTGCGCGATCACCCGGGAGATCAAGGCGTCGCCGACCGGCCCCGCCGCTGACAGCTCCAGCGTCCCCTCGCCGTTGACCGTCCCCGCAAAGACCGGATCACCGGGCCCGCGCTCCAGTGGGACCGACTCACCCGTGATCGCCTTCTGATCGACGCTCGACCGTCCCGAGGCAATCTCCCCATCCACCGGGATCGTGTCCCCGGCACGGACCAAAACGCGATCGCCCGCCCGGACCGCCGACGCCGGCACCGACTCGACCGATCGATCGTCCCGGATCCGCTCGGCCGACGGCGGTGAGAGGTCCAGCAGCGTCCGGATCGACCGCCGGGCCCGCTCCAGGCTCATTGCCTCCAGCGCCTCGGAGAGCCCGTACAAAAACGCGACGGTCGCTGCTTCGTCCCACTGCCCGAGCCCGACGGCACCCATCACGGCCAGGCTCATCAGCACGTCGATATCCATCCGGCCGCGCCGGAGGGTCCTCGCCGCCTTTGGGAAGAGCC
>DAIDJI010000240.1 GCA_027451455.1 Planctomycetales bacterium
TCTCCGTGCCGATGTCACGAAGCGCGGTGAGCTTGTGGGCGATCAGCGGATGGTCCGCGACGAGGGTTTGCATGGTCGGTAGTCTGGCAGGCCAGCGCCGGGGTCGGGGCAGCGAGTCGGGTCCGATCCGGCGGGCCGGGCCAGGGCGGGGCGGTGCGTTCCCGACGTCGGGTCGCCGCGGGGTCGCCAACGTCCCGGTTCTCGATCACGAGCCCGCTGATGCTGTCCGATCGATTTCCCTGTCGGAGCCGGCCTCGGCCCGCGGAGAGCGAAAGCCGGATCCCTCCGCGGACGGTCGAGGTTGCGGGATGGGGCCCGTTTCGGCCATCCTCGTCCTATCGGCGGGACGCGAATTCCGAGGGATCGGTCGCCTTCCGAGCGGTCCCCTCCGGCGGATCGCTTTTTCCTTCGAGACGAGATCCCACGAATCGGACGATCTACCCCATCGGCGTCGTGGTCACAGAGATCTCCCGGGCGACCGAGGACCACCGGCGCCGGCTCGGCTGCGAGCCGATCGGCGAGGTTTTCCACGACCCGGTGCAGTCGGCCTCCATCCATTCCAGACGGACCCGGGCGTCGGCCTTTTGATCGAGCTGGTGGCCCCCGACAGCCCGGCGAGCAAGCTGGCGAGGGCTGCGTCGAACACGGGCGGGCTCAACCACCTCTGTGACGCCACCGACGACATCAAGGCGGCCTACCGCCTGCTCCGCGACGAGGGGAGGCTGATCCTCCAGGAGTCGGTGCCGGCCGGTAGCCTTCGGCGGCCGGCGGATCGCCTGGCTTTTCGGCGAGGAGTGGGGCCTCACCGAACGGGTCGAGCGTCCCGCCCCAGGCGCCCCGGTGGCCGGCATCCCCTGAGCGATCAGCCGACCGGCTCGGCGACGGCGCCCTTCGGCGCGAGGTAATGCACCGGCCTGGCCGCGCCGGCGAGCTCCAGCTCGTAGAGAACCGAGGACCCGTCGCCCGAGTCCAGCCGGCGGAAGCCCATTCGGTCGTACAGCTCGGCGACCAGGGCGTTCTTCTTCGTTGGAAGGAACTCGCCGAGGATCCTCCGGTAGCCCATCCGCTCGGCGCGCTCGATCAGGTCGGCGCAGGTGAACTCCTCGACCGTCCGGCCGATCACCCGGCAGCTCATCAGCCAGGTATCGACTCGAAGGACCTCGGGGGTGTCGTCCAACGGGACGGCGAGCAGGACGCCGACCAGGCCGTGGTCGCCGAACCGGTCCTCGACGCGGAGCGTTACCCCGATGGAGCGGGGCCGATCGAGCATCCGGACGACGTCTTCCCGCGTGTGGCGCCGGGTTGTGAGGTTGAACTGGTTCGTCTTCCCCAGAAGCTGGACGACCCGCATCAGGTCGGCCTCGTCGATCTCGCGGACGTCGGCGAGCATCTCCAGCGATCGGAGGTAGTCCTCCATCGAGCCGGCCGTCTCCTGCAATTCGCGGCGCTGGCGCTCGACAGCGTACTGAGCGGCGCGTTCGCGGTCGGCGTCGGTCAGGCCGGTGGTCTCGAACCAGAGGCCGGCCTGGAGCGCCCGAACGTACTCGGCTGGCTCGACCGGGACATCGACCACCGCGACCTCGGGGATCGCCTGGCGGACCTGTTCGCGCTCGGCCGGGTTGTCGTCCACGAAGACGAAGCTATCCAGGCCGAGGTTGAGGGTCTGCGCGATCCGGCGGATGGTGGTTCCCTTCGGCTCCCAGCAGATCTCGGCAGCGGCGATGTCGTCGAGCGAGAGGACCATGTCGGGATTCTTCTCGAAGGGCTCGCGGCCGTCGGCCTCGTTGTTCTTCGAGGCCAGCGCCAGGACGATTCCCCGCTTCGAGAGGGCCCTGGCATGCTTCTGGAAGGCCCGGTAAGCCTCGCCGTCGGGACTATCACCGAGCGCCACGCCGAGTGGGCCGGTCTCCCCGACGACGCCGCCCCAGAGCGTGTTGTCCAGATCGAGGACCAGCACCTTCTTGGGCCCGGTGGTCAGAGCCCGGATGCCGGCGACGACGTGCTCGGCCAGCCGGACCACGCCCCGCTCGCTGAACGGCTGCTTGGTCCAGTAGTAGCGCCTGGGGTCGTAGAACGCCTCGCGGCCCATCATCCCCGAGACCAGCTCCAGGTCGAGGAAGTACGAGCCGGGCGGGCGATCCTGCCGGATCGCGGCGTTGACCGAGCGGATCAGGTCGATCGTCCCGCCGGTCTCGGCGGCCAGGGCGTAGCCCTCGGCGCCCGGGGCCATCCAGTCGTAGCCGACCTGGAGCACTCGCGCTCCCATCCGCCCGGCGATCTCCCAGGCCTGTATCCAGAACGCGCGTTCGTCGGCAACGCGGTCCCCGGCCGGGGCCGAGCCGTTCAGCAGCCGGTTGTTCCAGGGGAAGAGGACGACCACGCCCGGCGGCTCGGACGACGCCGAGAGCCGAGTCAGGTCCTGGAGGACGAGATCATATCCCCCTTCCTCGACGTCGGAGGTGATTCCCTGCCCCCACCCAACGGCCGTCACGGCGGGGACCAGCCAGCTTGTGGTGAACTGGCCGAGCAGGTGGACCCGAAGCCCGGGCTCGCCGCCGGCTCCTTCGCCCCGCGCCTTCCGGATGAATCGGCCGGCACGGTCCACCTCTTCCGGCGAGAGCCCGCCCCGGGCCATCGCCTCGCGCAGCATCGCCAGCGCCTCGTCGAGCCGTCCCTCCTTGCGCAGGGTGGACGTCCGCTTGAACAACTCGGTGGCTGTGGACATGCAGATGCCTCCGGCTCGATCCGCCCGGAGACCGATCGCTCGGCCCGGGATCATGGGAATGGGTCGGATTCGCGACGCAGATGAGGAGACGTGGCACGTCTCAACGTCCCGATCATCCCGCGTGCTTGCGAGAATCGATCAACTGCACCAGGTCTCCCACGTTCTTCATCGCAGCGACCTCGGAGCTGGAAAACTTGACGCCAAACGCCTTCTCGGCGTTCACGATCAGCGTCACGTGCATGAGAGAATCCCACCCATCAATGTCCTTCGCGGACGTCTCCGGGGTGATTTCCAGATCCTCATCGTCGAAGACCTGCTGAAAGACCTCGTTGAGGCGCGTCAGTGTATCGGGCATCGGTGTCTCTTCTCGGGGTGATCTCGCCAGAACGGATCGGGCTGGAACGATCCCTCAGGTCCGAGGAAGGCCCAGGGTCGCCGAGGAAGCGGCCTCTGCCGGGCCCATGGATCGGAATCAGGTAACCCGCCCAGGGCCAGGTATCGCCAGCCCACGGGGAGGGAGATCCGATCATGGTCCCGAGGACAGGTCAAAAATAGGGAATATCCAGGTGCACTGTCAACACAAGGCGTGAAGACTGACGAAACTTCTCAACATTGTACGAACAGGGTCTCCCCCCTTCGCCGGTTTCCAAGAATCCAGGACCATGTTCCGTGCTTGTTGGCAGCCGATTTCTTTTTTAGACATCCCCGTGTTGATCTGGGGCAACATGGCTGGTGACGGATTCGCGTACGGAGGACGGGGGCAGGGGCGTGGGTCCGTCGGCGATTTTCGTCTGCATGAGGTCGAGCAAATCACCGACGGTCTTGATGGTGGCGAGTTCCTCGGGGGCGAGCCGGACGCGGTACTCGCGCTCGATCCGCATCACCAGGCCGACGACGTCGACCGAGTCGAGTCGGAGCGATTCGCGGAGGTCCTGGTCGTCGGTGAGGGAGGGGTAGGATTCGCCCATTTCCTGCTCGAGCAGGTCGGTGAGGGTCTGGCGGAGGGTCTCCCGGCTGGACATGGGGCGCGGTCCTGGTGGCGGCTTGGGAACGAGTCGAGAATCCGAACCTCTGGCAGCATACCAGGATCAGCCGGATGCCGGCCAGGCGGCATCAGGGGCGAAGGTCGGCGGTTGCGGTGTCGTCGAGCAGGACCTGGAGGGGGCCGATGGCCTCGTTCGTCACAAGCTGGTGCCCCGAGTCGTTCAGGTGGCCGTCGAACGGGAAGACGACCGACGCCCATTGCGGCCGGGCGCGGGCGACGATCGCCGTATCGATCACAGGGACGTCGATGTCCCACTGCCCGAGGATCGTGGCGATCGGACTTTTGCCGTCCTTCGCCGAGTAGTTCGCAACCGGGCCCACCACGAGGATTCCCAGGCGGGTACCTGACTTCCGGCACTCGGCGACGATCGCCCGGAACAGGGCCCGAGTGCGGGCGACCTGGGGATCTGTAGCGAGCTGGGCGGCTCGGGCGGGGTCGCTCCACCAGTTGTTCAGCCGGGGGTCGGGACGCTTTGAGGCGGCATCGTAGCTCAAGAGGGCGCGCTGGGCGAAGCAGCCGAACTTCGAGTGGAGGTTGATCCAGGCGATCAGGTGATGGATCGTGCTGGCGGGGCGGAAGTAGTCGCGGAGCGGGCGGCCCTCGGCGTCGAAGGCGTCGGCCGGAAGCGTCGGCTGGAAGTCGTTCCCGGGGTAGAGGCAAAGGATCAGCGCCTCGGGCGGATCGTTCGGCAGGACATCGTGGACGATCCGGTGCCAGTAGTCGAAAAGGCCGGTCGCCGAGACGCCGAAGTTGAGACAGACCCTCGGCCGCGACGGGTGGGACGCGTTCAGGAGCGCCTCCAGCCGGGCGCAGAAGGAGGACTCGTAGGGGACCTGCATGGCCTCGGTGAACGAGTCGCCGACCATCGCGATTCGGTACGGATGTGCCGAGGCTGGCGGCATCGGAGTTGGCCGGGCACGGTAGCCGCGGGCGTCGGTGCGGAACTCGGTCCGGAATTCGGAGCCGTCCACGCGGTAGAGGGTCTCGGGCCACCACTTCTTCCCGGCCTCGGTCTGCCCCGAGGCGACACCGAGGCGGCTGGTGTGGATCCAGTATCGGGGCTGCCAGAAGACCTGGAAACCGACCTCCGCGACAAGGAACCAGGCTGGGAGCAGGACCAGGTTCGCGACGATCGCGAAGGTGATCCGCTTGCGTCGGCTGAGCCCTGGCAGGGAGCCCGTCGGGGGCGTTCGTGCTGGCTGGAGCCGATGTCCGAGGCGCCTCGTGCGCGCAGTCGATCCGGCGACCGTCATGGCCGATCTCCCCGAGGTCGTCCTGTTTGTCGCTGTCCCGGGGCGGTCGGGGGATCAGTAAGAGACGATTCGGGGGTGCGTGAGACCGCCTTTGTTCGTTATCGGCGTGAACAGGGCGGGGCTTGTCGAGACTTTCGGAGGATCGTTCGTCAGTGCGCGAAGATGTCTTCTGGGAGGGTTGGGAGGCGTTCGCCGATCCGAATCAGCTCGTTCCACGAGGCGTCCGGAAGGAGGAAAGCCGGGCCGGTTGGTCCGGATCCGGTGGCGGCGCAGAGGTTGGAGTCTCCCGCCTCGGAGCCGATCCGAAGGACGCGAGGCGATTCCTCGCCCGAAACGAAGACCTCGATCGTGAGCCTGGGTCGTGAGAGACCGGTGTCGATCGGATGGGGGCCCTCGTACTGGATGAATCGACGGGTTTCGAGGGAAGCCATCGTCTGGACGAGAGCCTGGATCCGGGTCAGATCCATTCCGGAGGCGTCGGAGTCGGCCTCGGGCACCCACTCGACCTGGCCGAGCTTTTGCGGGGGCCGGTGCTTCAGGGCGACGGTCCGGCCGAAGAAGTGCAGGACGATTCGGAGGGCCCGCTTCGGGGGAAACGTCTCGACGCGGTGGCTATGGTACTCGGCATCGAGCTCGCGAACGACCTCGGCCGGGAGGGTGAAGATCATCGGCTCGGCGTCGGTCACCGCGTAGAAGGTTGTGGTTCTCGGGGCGACCGTTCCGATCCGGAGCCGGTGTGGGGCGTCGGATTCCCACTCGATCTCCATCGGCGGGTTGTCGAGCCCCGCGGCCTTCGATGCGCCCGGCTGGTCGATGCCCACGCCGGTGAACTCCTTCGCGCGGAGCGAACCGAGCAGGGCGAGCGTTCGTGTGATTGTCGGGACGTCGCCCTGGGCCTCGACCGGGCGGATCATCCGCCAGGCGTTCGGGTTGCCTTTTGTTTCGGGGACCAGCTCGTCGACCCGTGAGCCGCGGTGGATCACCAGCCGATGGACTTCCGCTGCCTTCACATCAGCGACCGACCGGTCGCGGAACGCCAGCGGATTCTTCGGCAGGATCTCGATCACCTTGTCCGGGAGGACGAGGGTGACCGAGTCTCCTTCGAGCTGGGCATAGACGGCCTTGCGGGCAATGTCGTGCCGGCCGAGACGGAGGTCCAGAGCCTGGTACGGCTCGGCGCCGGGGCGGGTGGAAGCCTGCCGGACCTTGACCCGCATCACGGGAGGATCGAGCTTTGGGTCCACGACCTTTGATGGATCGAGGAACTCGCTGGTCTGAAGGTCCTGAAGGTGGCTCAGGAACGCGGCGACCGTCTCCGGGTCGGCGGGCTCTGCCTTTGGCGAGGTGAGCTTCCAGACGCGTCCCGAGCGTTCGACGCGGAAAAGGTCAGGGTGGGTTTCGACCTCGAACGAGACCACGTCGCGCGGGATGATCTCGGTCACCTGGTGGCTTCGGATCGCGTTGACGTCGGCCGGGATATCGGTCAGGGCTCGGCTGTCGACGATCACGACGTCGTCCTGTCCAACCTGCCGGGCGTAGACGCGGTCGGGCTGACCGGGGACGTTCTTGCCGATCTCGATGGCCATCGGCTCGCCCCGGGCCGGTTCGATCTCGACGCGAACGGTGGCTCGGTCGTCGCCGAGTCCGAAGGCGGCGAGGTCCTTCGCATTGTCGTCGGCGTAGCCCCTGGGCGGGTCGGCGACGCGAAGCGAGGCCATCGCCGCGAGTAGATTCTCGACCTTCGGCCCATCGGCGGGGACTGCTTGAGGGCCGCGCCTGGGGGCCTCGGCAGTGGTCTGTGTCGGAAGCTCGACGGTCCACCGGCCCGAGGCGTCGCGCTCGGCCCGGATCGGCCGTGTCCGGCCGCCCGGCTGGTCGCGCCGAACGATCCGGACGGCTTTCACCTGGAACGTCGGGGCGGGCATCAGGTTGGGCTGCCGCCAATCGATCGCCGGCTCATCCACGGCCGAGACGAGCCGACCATCGATCAGATCGGTCCCAGTCGCGCCCGATGGCCGGGCGTATCGGAGCCGACGCGACGAGCCGATGTCGGCGGCTCGGCCCAGCTCGAGCGTTGCGATCGGCTGGCCGGGCGAGCTCGACTTGCTGAAGAGGCGGATGGTAGCGGCGGGCGGGTCGAATCCCTGCTTCTTCGGTTCGACCGCGATGGTCCCGGCGTCCGGATCCTTCCGCAGTTCCTTCAGGTTGCGAACCAGGGCGTCGAGCCGGACGGGCTCGGCGGCGACGTCCTTCGGCTCGACCATCTGCCACTGGCCAGGACCGTCGCCCCGGCGCTCGAAGGCCAGGTGATCGCCGCCCCGTTCGATCTCGACCCGACGGATGTCGACCTCGGGAACGTCGATCAGGCTGGGAAGGACGCGGACGGCCTGTCGCTCGCGCTCGGTGCGGGTCCGGACGCCGCCCAGCTCCAGGGCCCACATCAAAAGGAGCAGGCCCATCAGCAGGAAGAACATCACGGATCGGTATCGGTAGGTCTTCATCATTCTCGCCGGGAAGTGTAGACGATCAGTCCGACCGCGATGATGACCATCGCCGCGGTGAGCGTCGGCACCAGAATGAGCCGCGATCGGAGCTGGGGGTCGATCATCAGCGTCAATGCGACGTGGGTCCGGGGCGAGAGGCCCAGGGTGTCTCCCTTGCCGCCCCGGAGCCAGCTCGCGGCGTTCATCAGCAGGTCGAGGTTAGCTGGGAAGCGGTCCTGGAGCGAGTCCAGCGCCATGTACGGGCAGGAGAACAGGACGAGCCGGGGCTCCTCCTCGATCGGCGAGCCGGGACGTGGC
>DAIDJI010000241.1 GCA_027451455.1 Planctomycetales bacterium
GTGGGTCGCGAGTGCGAGTGAGGGGACCGATCATGCCTCAGACTGTGGAATTGCCCGACGATCTCGCCGACGCCCTGGGCCATGAGGCTGCCCGCCTGGGGATGTCGATGCCGGACTACGCCGTCCGCGTGCTCGCGTCCTCGTGCCCTTCCGTGGCCGCGATCCATGATGGTGCCGACCTCGTCAACTTCTGGCGGAGCGAGGGCCTCGTCGGCAGCCGATCGGACATCACCGACAGTCAGGCCCAGGCCCGCCAGTTGCGCGAGCAGGCCCAGCAGCGTCGGGCGTGAACGTCATGCTCCTGCTCGACACCGACATCCTGATCGACGTGCAGCGCGGACATGCCGCGGCCCTGCCGTGGTTTGCATCGCTGGCAGAAGTCCCATCGGTTCCTGGGCTGGTCGTCATGGAGTTGATTCAGGGGGCCCGGGACGCCAGGCAGGTCCGCGAGGCGCTGCGACTGACCGCCCCCTTGCCGGTCGTCTGGCCGACCACAGCCGACTGCCAGCGAGCGCTGGCCGACTTCACAGCCCTCCACGTCTCACAGGGGTTGGGACTGCTCGACGCACTGATCGCGGCCTGTGCCGTCGGGCGCTCGGCGGAGTTGTGCACTTTCAACGACAAGCATTATCGAATGGTGCCCGGACTCGTGACGGTCCGTCCCTATTCTCGGTAAGCTGACGAGTCGTTGTTGCGGTTCGTCGCCGGACCGCAGTGTTCGGGGTGAAGCTGCTGCTCGATTCGCACGACGTGAGCCGGGTTATCCGACCACCTCCGGCAGCTCACCCCGGTGGCGCAAGGACATCACCAGGATCGGCCCATGACCGACTGCTCTTGCGATCGGGCCCATCCCCATCTGGCCTGGGATCGAGCGATCGCTACCGCCCGGCCAGGAGTGCGATCCCGGACCGGCCGACAGCCGCGGACCCGGACCGCGACCCGAGGGTCCCGGCCATCCGTCGGGCGGAGCGGGGCCGGCGGAACGGGATGCGTACCCGGTTCGGGTTCCCCGACTCGGTCACCGAGCGGCCTGTTCCGGTTGACCGGGCGAGTCCTGGAGATCGCGCACGACCTCGCCATCCGACGGCCCGTCTGGTATCTTCGGGGTTGTCCATCCGGGGTCCCGAGAACAACAGGTGTTGCCGATGTCTCCGAACATGAGAGCCCTGGGCATCGACCGGCTGAGCATCGCCGAGCGAATCCTGCTTGTGGAAGACATCTGGGATAGCATCGCGGCGAGCCCCGAGGAGGTGCCGCTGACCGACGCGCAACGCGCCGAACTCGATCGCCGGCTGGCCGCGTATGAGGCCGATCCGCAGGCCGGGTCATCTTGGGAAGACGTCGAGGCCGAACTCTGGGGTCGGCCGTCACCTTAGAGCTTGTGTGAGAATCGTTCGAAGTAGGTCGGGCAGTCGTGCCCGACGCCGGCCGGCCGGGTCCGTCCCGTCCGCCCGCCCGCCGGTCCCGCCCGCGTCGGGCAAGACTGCCCGACCTGATATGGTTGTCGTCGCAAGTTTCGTGACCGCAGGCACTTACAAAAGGCCGATTAATTGCTTAAAACTCGGTGTGCCGGAGGGCACGAAACTTGTCCGAAAACCAGAGGGCAGAGATGGTTGCGTCGCGGAGATACCGCTGAAGATCACGAATCTCTCCGCGACGCAACCATCCCCTCTACGTTATGGCCGGCCGCCTAGTCGCTCCGGCTGAAGCGCGCTGGCCCGCCCGCTCCGCCCGCGCGCTCACGTCGGGCAGGGCTGCCCGACGTCCGTGACGGCCGTCTCGGTTCGGGTCGCTTCGTCGGACCGGTTCGGCCCGTAACGGGGCTGAAAGGCGAGCGGCGTTCGACGGGCCGCGGCATCTCACACACCCTTTTAAAGTTGGTCCTGAGGACGAGTTGGGGCACGGACCGATCCACACGGGCCAGGCCTTCGACCGCGTTGCCGTTGCGTAGCTCACAGGCGCGAGGTGAAAGTGCGCCGGCCCCAAGGGGCAGAAAGCACAGGCGCTTTTCCGTTGTGCTGCGCTTCCGTGGTTGCGAGACCACATGGTGTCCTCGGCGTCCAGGGCGGGGGTAATATGCCTGTCCGGGGTAAAATGCCTGCCCTTTGTCGCTCTTTGAGCGTTTTCGTGCCCCCCCCCGACCCCATGCCGCCCCCCTGCTTGAAGTAGGCGTCCTCCAACGTTGACGGTATCATCCCAACGAGGCCTGACGGCCCAGTTCGCAGCAGGAAATGAAGTGATCTGAGTCCATGACAGGGAGGCCAGCCGATGCGTCGGTTCCACAGTGCGTTCTTTACTGCGGTCGTGCTATCGGCGCCGGTGAGCAACGCGACGGCAGACGACCGGGAGGTCGCCGCGATCGTCGGCAAGGCCATCGAGGCCCTGGGGGGCGAGGACAAGCTCTCGAACATCGAGGCCGTTACCTGGAAGACCACCGGATGGATGAACACCTTGTATCAAGGCCCGGCGCACTTTAAATTGACCGACGAACTCACCATTGCCGGTTTGGATCGCTCGAGGTCCGAGCTAACCCTTGAAGCGGGCGGTGGCAAGGCCAGGACCATATCCGTCCTGAACGGCGACAACGCGTGGCTCGATTGGGGCGACGGTCCAAAGCCGACACGACATGCCCCCGGATTGAAGCGCAGGCTCTATCTCGCGATGATCCCCGTCACGCTGGCACCACTGAGGGATCCGCGATTCAAGATCAAGGCCGGTCGCGACGAGAAAGTCGGCGACCGGACTGCTGCTGTCCTGAATGTCACATGTCCCGATGGCGAAACCATCGAGGTCTCGTTCGACAAAGAAAGCGGTCTACCGCTCAAGGCTGTAGGAAAGGCGTCGCTCTGCGACGATGCGGCCTTGAATTTAGACTTTACCCAGGAGGTGATTTACAGCAAATACAAGGATTTTGGAGGAATCAAGACGGCCACGCAGATTGACTTCAAGGGCGATTTGTTCAATCGGAAGCTGGAAGTCATCGAATTCAAAGTTCTGAAAAAGGTAGATCCGTCCTTATTTTCTTCGCGGTAGTCCCAGGTGGCATGCCCAGGGGCAGAAAGGACAGGCGCTTTTCCGTTGTGCTACGCTTCCCCGGTTGCGAGACCGCATGGTGCCCTCGTCGTACACGGCGGCGGTAATATGCCTGTCCTTTGTCGCTTCCTACGCAAGGGGCTGGCGGGTGACTTCAAGCTGTGCATCGAGGAGACGATGGAACGAATCCGCGGCATGCCGGACATCCACGCCGAGCTCGAGAATGGCGTCCGTCGCTGCCTGGTTCGTCGCTTTCCGTACGCGGTGTTCTACAAGCTCGAGAAGGCTCGCATCGTCGTGATCGCCGTGATGCACAGCAGCCGCGATCCGAGCCGTAGGCGCGATCGCATTTGAGCCCTGGCGACCAGCAAACGTGTGACTGCTCACGGTGGATCAAGGTTGACGGCAGTCGAAGTTGCAAGCCCCGACAAGACCTTTACTGGCCCCGAGCCTCCGAGGTCCCTGTCCCCTATTCTGTCTTCGCCTTCCTCGTCATCTCGATCGATCCGGCCACACCATCCTGTCGAGGGCACTTCTCGGGTTTCATTTCGGTTCGGCCCCCTCTTCCAGAACCAGAGGAACGGTCGGGATCGGGAAAAACTCCATACCGGTGACCCCCATGGCCTCCAGCCCCTCTTTCACCTTTCGAGAGACGATCCATTTGACCTCCCAACCCGTCGGACGAAAGATCTGTCTCCCATTGAGGTTGCTCTGGTCGAGGACCAACCAGATCACTCCGCGTGGCTTGCCAGGATGCTCAGGATGATCCGGCGGATAGTATACGATGGTCGACTGTTTGTGATCGATGCAGTCGAGGCGGGAGAGGACATTGAGTACCTCCCATTCGCCGGGGTCTCCGGGCAGGACCGCCGGAATGCGCTGGAGAGCGTCCGGAGCCACCGACTCCAGATACTCACCGACGCGTCGCGACACGATCGGTATCGCGAACCTCGCAACATCGTACTCGACCCTCTTGCCCGCCTCGAACTTGACAAGAGGGATGGGCGAAGGAACGGAGACACGCCGGCACGCCCAGATGTTCAGAGGTGCTTCCTCCGAGGCGACATCCAGCGCCCACCGTTCGTCATCGCCGAGGCCAACGATGAAGTACTGTCCCATTCGAAATCTCCCGCGAATCTCGTCCCGCAGTGACATCGATTCCGAGGACACCGGAGGTCAGACCTGATGACCCGCCGGCGTTCACCGGGTCGAGGGTTGGTCACGCGAACCGGGATTCTACCGGGAGTTCGGTTATCCTTTCCATTGGCCTGGGGCACCGGTTTTTTTTGAGTGAAAGAATTCGGAGATTGGAGAACTGGTCGGGGCGTGTCCCGGGAATGACAGGCACTCTACTCTTGCTGGTCTGGAGGCGCCGGGATGGAGAAACGGGGTTCGTTGACGCCACGGGCTCTGGATGGGTTCGAAGAACTGTTCCGCGACGCGGACGCGCGGAGTGCCCCGATCGACGTCGCGGCGGCCGGGGGCGATGATCCGACTGTGATCGAGGCACTCCGGATTGCCGCCGATCGGGGCTGGGTGCGGCCGGTACTGGTCGGTCCGGAAGTCAGAATACGGGAGCTTGCCGAGCTGCAGGGCATCACACTCGACGGATTTCAGATTGTTTCCGCCGAGGGCGATGCGGTGGCGCGGACAGCCGTCGACCTGGTGCGGGCCGGCGAGGTTCGCGCCTTGATGAAGGGGCAGATCGCCACTCCCGCGCTGATGGCGCCGGTGCTGGATCCGGCGGCCGGGCTGAGGACCGGGCGGACGATCTGCCAGGTCGTCCTGATGGAGATCCCCCGCGACGGGCGGCGGTTCCTGCTCGCGGATACCGGGATCACGGTCCGGCCGGACCTGCGGCGGCGGGTGGACATCCTGCGCCACGCGGTCGAGGTGGCCCAGGCTCTGGGCTCGGAGCGGCCGAGGGTCGCGCTCATGGCGGCGACCGAGAGCGTCAAGACCGAGATGCCCGAGACCGTCGAGGCCGACGAGCTGGCCCGGCGCAACCGCGAGGGCGAATTTCCCGATTGCGTCATCGAGGGGCCGCTGTCGTTCGACCTGGCCTATGCGAGCGACGCGGGGGCGAAGAAAGGGATCGGCGGGTCGGTCGTCGGCGCGGCGGACGTGATGGTCTTCCCCTGCCTGCTCGCGGCGAACCTCACCGTGAAGGCGATCATGTACACGGCCGACTGCCGGTTCGGAGGGGTGCTGCGCGGAACCTCGGCCCCGGTCGTTTTCATGTCGCGGGCCGACTCGGTCGAGACCCGGCTACATTCGCTGGCACTGGCGCTTCGAATTATTGACGCGGAGGCAGCGACCCCGTAGCCTGTCGGCAACCTGCGGGGATTGCGGCGTCGCCCCGGCTGGTCGGAGCAACTTCCTCGGGATGCCGGGATGCCGGGAGGCAGGATGATGTCGGTGCGCCCCATCGCATGGTTCCTCGTGGCCGGATCGGTCCTGGCGGCGACCCTGACTTCTCCATCGGCCGCGGATGACGAAACGGTCCGAGCGGCCAAACTGCGGGTGATGGACCCGGCCGGTACGCCCGAGTATCCCGCGCCCCGGTCGATGCTGAACGCCTACCTGATGGCCAGGGCCGGCGAGCAGTTCGACGCCCGGCGGAAAGCCATCGCGGCGATCAGGACGCCCGAGGATGTCGCCGCCCGGCAGCAGGCGATGCGGAAGTTCTTCCGCGATGCACTCGGCGACCTGCCCGAGCGGACGCCGCTCAACCCGCAGGTCGTCGGCACACTCCGGCGCGACGGGTATCGGGTTGAGAAGGTCATCTTCGAGAGCCGGCCCCGGCATCACGTCACGGCGAGCCTGTACCTTCCCGACGGCAAGCCGCCGTTCCCGGGCGTGCTTTTGCCGTGTGGGCATTCCGACGACGGCAAGGCTTACGACAGTTACCAGCGCGCGGCGATCCTGCTGGTGCAGAACGGCATGGCGGTGCTCTGTTATGACCCGATCGGCCAGGGCGAGCGGATGCAGCGCCTCGACGACAGGGGCCAGCCGGTGATCCGCGGTACGACCGAGCACACGATGGCGGGGATCGGTGCGCTTCTGGTCGGCCGGGAAGAGGCGAGCTACCGGGTCTGGGACGGGATCCGGGCACTCGACTACCTGGCCGGTCGGCCGGAGGTCGACCCGCGCCGGCTGGGCTGCACGGGGAACTCGGGCGGCGGGACGATGACGGCCTATCTGATGGCACTCGACGACCGGATCGCCGTGGCGGCGCCGTCCTGCTACCTCACGTCGCTCGAGCGGCTGTTTGCGACGAGCGGGCCGCAGGACGCCGAGCAGAACATTACCGGCCAGGTCGCGGCCGGGCTGGAGCACGCCGATTTCCTGACGATGCGCGCCCCGAAGCCGACCTTGATGGTCGTCGGCACCCGCGATTTCTTCGACATCCAGGGGAGCTGGGACACGTTCCGCGAGGTGAAGCTGATCTTCGGCCGGCTGGGATTCGGCGAGCGGGTGGACCTGTTCGAGTCGGACGAGCCGCACGGATTTACCCGCCCGCGCCGGATCGCCACGGCGCGGTGGATGTCGCGCTGGCTGCTGAAGAAGGACGAGCCGATCGACGAGGCCGACTCGTCGATCGCCTCGGTTGCCGACCTGCGTTGTACGAAAAGCGGCCAGGTGCTGCGCGAGCTGTCGGACCGCTCGGTCTTCGACCTGAACGCCGAGCGTGCCCGCGAGCTGCGCGCGGCCCGCGAGGCGGCGGGAGCGAGGAGGAACGACGACGCGCTGCGGGCGGAGGTCCGCCGGCTGATCGGCCTGGGCAAGCGGCCGATCGCGCCGACGTTGCCCAGGGAGCTCGGGACGCTGGAGCTTCGTGGCCGGAAGGTTCGCAAGCTGATCTTCCACGTCGAGCCGGGGATCGTGCTTCCCGCGCTCGACATTCCGGCCGTCGCCGAGGACAGGCCGGCGCGGGTGCAGGTGAAGGTCGGTGTCAACTGGGCCCGCGAGGGCGCGATCGACGACCTGCTGAAGACGCCCGGCCGCGTCGTGTTGATCAATCCGCGCGGCCTCGGCGAGACGGATCCTGGCTCGGCCAATCGCCGCGACTGGCCTTTCGGCGGCGACTGGAAGGAGGCATTCCTGGCCCTCCACCTGGGCCGCCCGCTGCTGGGGATGCGGGTGGTCGACCTGCTGGCGGTCATCGATGGCCTGCACGCCGAGCAGGAGGAGCCGGCCGGCTATCACGTCGAGGGTGTCGGAGTGGCCGGCCCGGTGGTGCTCCACGCCGCGTTCCTGGACGAGAAGAACCTGATCCGCGAGGTGACGCTCGAGCGTTCCATCCGGTCGTGGGAGGACGTGGTCGTTCAGGGCCTGAGCCGCGGACAGCTCTGCAACGTGGTGCCGGGTGTTCTGGCGGTGTATGATCTGCCCGATCTCGCGGTCCGAATGGCACCTCGGCCGGTCAGAATCGTCGAGCCGGTTGATGCGAGCGGGAAACCGGCTCCTGGCCCGGCGCGGTGATGGTTACTAATGTAAAATGTAAGTTGATCGGTGTCGGTTCACCGGAGGCTGAAGGTCGGCCGACGGAGCCGCCGCCTCCTCCGACGGAGTTCGCCCGGACAGGAGGGGGTTCCGGCTGACCCTCTCCGACCCTTCCCTCGGAAGCGAGACGACTTCGGGCGGATCGGCGACTTTCAAGTAGGTCGGGCATTCTTGCCCGACTCGGTCCGTCCGTCCTTTCAAGTAGGTCGGGCATTCTTGCCCGACTCGGTCCGTCCGTCCCTTCCAGCAGGTCGGGCTTTCTGGCCCGACTCCGTCCCT
>DAIDJI010000242.1 GCA_027451455.1 Planctomycetales bacterium
CCTTTTAATTGCTCTATTGAAGGATTGGATTGAGCGGGGCGGAAACGCGGGGGAGGATGGGGACGGCGGGCGAAATGGGGACGCAGATAACTTATTCTGATAAGGGACAGAAAATAGAACAGGACAGAAAATGGGACAGAAGTCTTTTCCATGCAATGATCTTGCGAATTCCATAGAAATTCCCGTAATGTAGATCTCTATTCCCCCATCCGTTCTCGCTATCGATTCAAGGGTCCACCTGTCAGCCGGGAGAAGGTGTTGGGAGCCAGAATCGGCGGTTCCGGCTGTCTTTTGGGTTTCCTGGCCCCGCGGCCCCGCGGTCGCAACCCCGGCCCAGTCCATCGCCGTTCCGGAAGACGACCGCATGAGGAGCCACATTCCCCGTGATCCCGCCTCTCGTCCACGGCATGGCTGTACCAGGGCCACAGGTCCGGATTGCGGCGAGATGGCCTTGGCGGATGTCGGGGCCCTCGCTATGATCCCCCCTCGGTCGCGATCCGGATCGATCGCGGGCCGCGACGCCCGTTCTCCCCTTCTCACGTAGGTCTGACGGACATGGATGTCTCGCCGGCCCGGAAAAATCGAGCCTTGCGCCTCGCCGCGACCCTGGTCTCGGCCATCGCGCTGGCGGTAGGCCCCGGCTGCTCGACCTACATCGGGACAACGGTCAAGAGCTATCTGAAACACGTCCGAAGCGACCCCGATCCCAACATTCGATACGTCGCCTATTTGAAGCTGGGCGAGCGCGACAAGTACGACAACGGCCAGGACCTCGACGACGCGGTCCAGACACTCGTCAAGAAGCTCGACGAAGGTCGAGAGCCCGTCGCCATCCGCGCCGTGATCATCCGGTCGCTCGGCGAACTGGGCGACCAACGCGCCCGCAACGCGATCGCCCGGATCGCCACCAATCCCAATGCCGAGCCGATGCTCAAGGTCGAAGCTTACCGGGCGCTGGGGAAGGTCGGCACCGCCGAAGACGCCATGACCCTCGCCAGGATCATGCATACCGACCCACTCGAAGACTGCCGGGTCGCCGCCATTGAGGGAATCGGGGCGCTGAAGGTCGAGGATCCCCGGATCTACCACGTCCTCTTCGAGGGGATGGAACACGAGGACCCAGCCATCCGGCTCGAATCGTATCGCGCCCTCAAGAAGATCTCCGGGAAGGATTACGGGAGCGATCCGAAGGCGTGGAAGCAGGCGTACGAGTCGAAATCGGGTAAGGAGGGTCCGCCGAGCGCTGAAGCCACGGCGGGAGCCCGTCCCACGGCCTCGACAACCGGAACGGCAACCACAACCAAAACAGCAACGACAACCGGAACGGCAACCACAACCGGAACGGCCGCGACCCCCGCCGCCGATAGCCCCCCTGCTCTCCAGCGGTGAATTGGGCTGGCTTCCGGTCGGCCTCTCGCTTGCGATATATAATGAGGACGGCCGTGAACCGGCCCGGCGTCCCTCGTGTCGGTGAGGGGCGCGATCAGGGGGCGGAGCGGCTCGCCCCGGGTGCGCGGAGCCGCGTCGGGTCGTGAATCCTCATGGACATCCACACGCTGGAGTTGCTCGAGTTTGACAGGGTTCGCGCGCTGGTCGCCGCGCGGGCGGCCTGCTCGCTGGGGAAATCCGGGGCGATGAGCCTCGAGCCCAGCACCGACCCGGGCGAGATTCACGACCGGCAGTCGCTGACGACCGAGATGGTGGAAGCCATCCGCGCCGGGATCCGGCCCGCTTTCGGCGGACTGCGCGACATCCGAACGCTCGTTCGAAGGGCTCAGATCGGCGCGGCGCTCGAGGCCGAGGAACTGGCCGAGACCGGCGAGACCCTGCGTGCCATCGGCGAGCTCGACCGCTGGCTGAACCGGATCGGCGACCAGTTCCCCAGGCTGGGCGGGCTCCGCCAGGGGGTCGGCGAGTTCTCCGGCCTGGTCTCCGCGATCGACGGCTGCCTCGACACCCGCGCCCGGGTGATCGACACCGCCAGCCGACGGCTCTCCGCCATTCGCCGAGAGATCGGCCAGGTCGAGGAGCGAATCCAGGAGACGCTCCGCCACCTTCTTCGATCGTCCGAGGTCCGCCGGGCGCTCCGCTATCCGAACTTCACGATGGTCGGCCACCATTATGTTCTCCCTGTCTCGAAGGACCATCGGGGCGAGGTCGAGGGCTCCGTCCTCCGCACCAGTGCCAGTAATGAGACGGTCTACATCGAGCCCCGGGCGATCGGCGAGAAGTCGGCGCAGCTCTCGTTCCTTCGGGCTCGCGAAACCAAGGAGATCCGGCGCATCCTGCGATGGCTCAGCGCGCAGGTCGGGCTGGTCGCCGAGAGCCTGCTCGCCACCCTGGAAACGATGGCCGAACTCGACCTGATCCACGCCCGGGCCCGGCTCGCGATCGACTACCGAATGTCGCCCCCCCGGTTCAACACCGAGGGGCGACTGGTCCTCCGGTCGGCCCGTCACCCGCTCCTGGAAGCCCTCTTCCGGAACGACCCGGCGATCGTCCGGCCGTCGGAGGGACCTGAGCCGGAATCACCGCCGCCGATTAGTCCCCCTGCCCCGGCCGGCGAGCCCCGGACCGTCGTCCCGATCGACGTGAACCTCGGCCTGCGGTTCCACCTGCTGGTCATCACCGGCCCGAACACCGGCGGAAAGACGGTCGCGATCAAGACGGTCGGCCTGCTCGCGATCATGGCACAGTCGGGCCTGCACGTCCCGGCCGCCGAGGGCTCCGATTTCCCCGTCTTCGACGATGTCCTCGCCGACATCGGCGACGAGCAAAGCCTGGAACAATCGCTCTCGACGTTCTCCTCCCACGTCCGGCGGATCAGCGAGATCCTCGGCAAGGCGACCGAGCGATCGCTGGTCCTGCTCGACGAGATGGGAGCCGGGACCGACCCCGCCGACGGTGCCGCGCTCGGGCGAGCGATCCTCGACGAACTCTCGGCGATCGGCAGCCGGGCCATCGTGACCACGCATATCGGCGATTTGAAGACCTACGCCCTCTCAACCCCGGGCGCCGAGAACGCCGCGGTCGAGTTCGACGACGAGACCTTGCAGCCCCGCTACCGAATCCACATCGGCGACATCGGCCAGTCGAACGCCCTGAAAATCGCGCGTCACCTGAAGCTGGCCGAGCATGTGATCGCGCGGGCCGAAACCTACCGCGCCCAGCGGAGCGGCGGCGAGATTCCCGAGCTGGAGATCCTTCAGCAGATGCGGAAGGAGGCCGAGTCGGCCCGCGAGCAGGCACTTCAGGCGCAGGCCGAGGCCGAGCGCACCCGGGAGGCGCTCAACCGCCGGCTCGCCGATCTTCAGGATGAAACCCGGCAAGCGGAGTCCATCACCGAGGCCCGGGCGCGGCTCCAGCCGGGCGATCGGGTGGTGGTTCCCCGGCTCGGATACGACCGTCCCGGCCGCCTGGTGAAAATCGACCCGCGGAAGAAGACGGCGGTCGTCGCCATCGGGCACGTCACCTGGGACGTTTCCGTCGAGGAGATCATCCCGCAATCGATCCGGACGCCTGCTCCCGCGGGCTCGATGCGAGCCCCTCGGCCGACCGTCCCGCTGGACGAGTTCGACGCGGAGTGATCCAATCGAACGAGAGAGGCTCGTTTCTCGTCTCACCTCGCTCGGGGGGTTGCCATCATGGACATGCACGAGTTTACCAGAAATCGGCTGGCCTTCCCGCCGGAGGAGCTGCTTCAGTATCGCGGGAAGGACATTGTGTGGAGCCCTGACGGGACCCGAGTGATCGCCAGCGGTACCGACATCCTGGAGCTGATCGAGACGGTGAAGGCCCTGGGCTACGAGCCATCCGAGGTGGTCTTCTCGACGGTGCCGGACAGCGACGCGATCTACGGACTGGGGGCCATCGCCGAGTGAGAATCCCCTACATGCCGGTCGTCCTGCCTCGACCGCTCCCTGGGCTCGGCCACAGACTGTTCCATTATCGGCCGGTTCTCTTCGTGCAGGTCTCCGGTTCGCAGTCCCATCTGGCCTTCGACGGACTGCTCGACACGGGGGCCGACGAGACCGTTTTCCAGGAGCGGGTCGCCCAGTCCCTCGGTATCGACCTGACCGGCGCGGAGGAGCGGCAGATCGACCTGATTGGCCGCCCCGCTCCGATCCGAGTTCGCTATGCCGCGGTCACCCTCCAGATCACCGACGGCCTCCGCGAGACCTATGCATGGTCGGCGGTGGTCGGGTTCGCGGCCACCCGCCTGCGGTACAATCTACTGGGCCACGGCGGCTTCCTCGAACACTTCGACATCGAGTTCCGGGGCGCCGATCGCGTGGCGGTCGTGATGCCGAATGCCGCTTTTCCCGGATCCCGGCTCGCGTTGACGCCGAGGCCCTGAAATCACCGGCCCTCAGCCGTTCGTCGGCACCTTGAGGAAGACGACGCCCAGCGGCGGAATCCTCAATGAGAGGTGGAACGGCCGTCCGCCGTGCTCGCCGGGGATGCCCCAGGCGCCTCCGTGGTTGCCGAAGTTCGAGCCGCCGTAGACCTCCGAGTCGGTGTTGAGGATCTCCCGGTAAAAGCCTCCCGAGGGCACCCCGACCCGGTAGTCCTCGCGTGGGACCGGTGTAAAGTTGCAGGCCACCACGATCGCGTCGTTCGGGTCGCGTGCCCGCCTCAGGAACGCGATCACGCTGTTCTCCCAGTCGTGCAGCTCCAGCCATTCGTACCCCTGCCAGTCGAAGTCGACCTGGTGCAGGGCTGGCTGATCGCGATAGAGCGCATTCAGGTCGCGGATCAACTGCAAGATCCCCTGGTGGTCGGGCCACTGGAGCAAATGCCAGTCGAGGCTTGAATCGTGGCTCCACTCGCGCCACTGCGCGATCTCACTCCCCATGAATAGCAGTTTTTTCCCCGGGTGCCCGTACATGTAGCCGTAGAGCAGCCGGAGGTTCGCCATCTTCTGCCAGAGGTCCCCCGGCATCTTGTCCAGAAGCGCTCCCTTGCCGTGAACGACCTCATCGTGCGAAAGCGGGAGGATGAAGTTCTCGCTGAACGCATAGATCAGGCTGAAGGTCAGCCCGCCATGTTCGTACTTTCGGAAGACCGGGTCCTTCGCGATGTAGCGGAGGGTGTCGTTCATCCAGCCCATGTTCCACTTGAGGCTGAACCCGAGACCGCCCAGGTACGTCGGCCGGGAGACCCCCGACCAGCTCGTCGACTCCTCGGCGATCGTCAGGATTCCCGGATGCTCTCGGTGGCAAAGTTCGTTGAGCTTCTTGAGAAAATCGATCGCTTCCAGGTTCTCGTTTCCGCCGAAGACGTTCGGCACCCACTCGCCCGCCTTGCGCGAGTAGTCGAGGTAGAGCATCGACGCAACCGCGTCGACCCGAAGCCCGTCGAGGTGGTAGCGATCCAGCCAGAAAAGAGCATTGCCCAGCAGGAAGTTCCGGACCTCCGGACGACCGTAGTTGAAAATCTTCGTCCCCCAGTCGCGATGCTCGCCCAGCCGGGGATCCGAGTGCTCGTAGAGGTGTGTCCCGTCGAAGAAGCCGAGGCCGTGGACATCGTTCGGAAAGTGCGCGGGGACCCAGTCGAGAATCACCCCAAAGCCCTTTTGATGCAGATAATCCACGAAGTAAACGAAGTCTTCGGGCGTCCCGTGCCGCGAGGTCGGCGCGTAGTAGCCGACCGGCTGATAGCCCCAGCTCCCGTCAAACGGATGCTCGGTGATCGGCAGCAACTCGATATGCGTGAAGTGGGTATGCTCCAGGTGCGCGGCAAGTTGCTCGGCCAGCTCGCGATAGCCAAGGAAGCCGCCGTCGTCCTCCACCTTCCGCTTCCAGGACCCCAGATGTACCTCGTAGATCGCCATCGGACGATCGAGCGACTGGCGCTCGGCTCGATGAGCCATCCATTCGTCGTCGTGCCACTCAAAGCGGTTGATATCCCAGACGATCGACGCCGTCTGCGGCCGGAGCTCGGCGGCAAATCCGTACGGGTCCGACTTCTCGACCAGGTAGCCGTTGTGCTGGCTCTTGATCTCGAATTTGTAGACCTCGCCCTGCACCAGCTCGGGGATGAAGATTTCCCAGATCCCAGACGATCCCCGACTCCGCATGGGGTGGCGTCGGCCGTCCCAGTGGTTGAAGTTTCCCACCACGCTGACCCGTTGCGCATTCGGGGCCCAGACCGCAAAATGAACTCCGCGGACGCCCTCGTGCTCCCTCAGATGGGCGCCGAGTCGCTCGTAATTCCGGTAGTGGGTCCCCTCGCCGAGCAGGTGCAAATCGAAGTCGGTCAGGACCGGCCCGAAGGCGTACGGATCGGCGAACTCCCACGAATGTCCCTCATGGTTCTCGACCCGGAGCCGATACCCGGGCGACTCCGAGCGCCCGGCCAGTTCGGCGACGAAGAATCCATCAGGATGGATTTGCTTCATCGCGATCGCCTGACCCGACTGGCCCCGAGCCGTGTCGACAACCCAGGCCGAACTAGCATCCGGGAGAAACGCCCGGATCACCCACGCCCCCGCCGCACCGTTGCCGCCCGGAACCGCGTGCGGCCCCAGAATCGAGAACGGGTCCCAGTGGTTCGCCTGGACAATCAGGTCGATGTCCTGCGTCGATGTCATCGCGGCCGGCTCGGTCTTCACTGCCATGTTTTTCGGCTCTCGATTCTGGCCTCGGGTGAGCTATCAATCCTGGACACTCTCAACGCACCTCGAGCATCCGCTCCAGAGCTGTGCGTGCCCAGGCGGCCGTCTCCAGATCGACCTGAATCCGGTTCACCGGCGTGTTCCGTGCCAGGTTCTCCAGGCACCACGCCAGGTGCGGAAGGTCGATTCGGTACATGGTCGCACACATACAGACCATCGGCGAGAGAAAATGGACCGTTTGCTCGGGATGTTCGTGTGCCAGGCGGTTGACCAGGTGCAACTCGGTCCCGACGCCCCAGATCGAGCCGGCGGGCGCCTTCTCAATCGTCTGGATGATGAACTCGGTCGAACCGACGAGATCGGCCGCATCGACCACCTTCATCATGCATTCGGGGTGGACGAGGATCCGACCATCGGGGAACCGCTTGCGGAACATCGCCACATGCTCGGGCTTGAACATCTGGTGGACCGAGCAATGCCCGCGCCAGAGAAGCACGCGCGCGGCCTGGATTGTCTCGGGCGTGTTGCCGCCGAGCGGCTGGCGCGGGTCCCAGACCGGCATCTCGTCGACCGGGATGCCCATCGTTCTCGCAGTGTTCCGGCCGAGGTGCTGGTCGGGGAAGAACAGAACGCGGCGTCGGCGGGCAAACGACCATTCCAGCACCGCCCGGGCGTTCGAACTCGTGCAAACGATCCCGCCATGCCGGCCGCAGAACGCCTTCAAATCGGCCGACGAGTTGATATAAGTGACCGGCGTGACCTCGTCCGTCTCGATGATCTCGCCGAGGTCCGACCAGGCGGCCTCGACGGCGTCGAGGTCGGCCATGTCGGCCATGCTGCACCCGGCGGAGAGGTCCGGCAGGTAGACCGCAACCTCGTCGCGCGCCAGGATATCGGCGGTCTCGGCCATGAAATGCACGCCGCAGAAGACAATCGAGCGGCACGTGGCGCTCTCGGCGGCCAACTGGCTGAGCTTGTAGCTGTCACCGCGAAGATCCGCGTGCCGGATGACCTGATCCTGCTGGTAGTGATGGCCGAGAATCAGGAGCGAATCGCCCATCGCGCGGCGGACGGCCTCGATCCGTTCGTCCAGTTCGGCGTCGGGGAGGTCACGATAGTCTTCGAAGGGAATCGCACGGGTGCCCGACTGGGGCTCGATCGTCGCGGTCTGGC
>DAIDJI010000243.1 GCA_027451455.1 Planctomycetales bacterium
AGAAACACCGAAGGCCATGTCCAGACGAACGCCGGTCCGCCCGCGCCGTAGCCGAGGTAGAACATCTGGAAGACGCCAGTTAATATCGAGATATAAGAAAATCCGGCTGCAAATGAGGAAAACCCGCCGAGACTCCGATCGAGGACCGGTCGGTAACCCATCGCGGCGAGGTCGCGGTCGTCGTTCGGGCGGGGCGTTGGGCGGGTCGGCACGATGGGGGATCCCGGGCGATCAGTCCCGGACCTCCGCATAGGTCACGAACGCGATCTTTTTTCCGTCGGGCGACCAGCACGGGACGTTGATCGTTCCCTGTCCGCCGAAGAACCGGGCGAGGACGTCGATCCGCCGGTCTTCCAGCCGGATTCGGCGAAGGGTGACGTCCTTGTTGGCAGGGTGGCCGGAGACGTCCTTCGGGTAGGAGAGGAAGACGAGCGTCCGGCCGTCGGGCGAGGGGTGGGCGAACCAGTTGTTCGACTCGTCGGAGGTCAAAATGTCCTGCTGAGTCCCGCTGGGTCTCATTCGGTAGATTTGCATGGTGCCCGATCGGTCGGAGTTAAAGTAGATCCACTGGCCGTCGGGCGAGTATTCGGGCCCGTCATCGAGCCCCTTCGCGGTGGTCAACCGGGTCTCCGTACCTCCTTCGACGGGGATGGTGTAGATGTCGAACTCGCCGTTACGCTGGCCGCAGAAGGCGAGGGTCCGGCCGTCGGGAGACCAGCCGTGCCAGTACGAGGGACCGTTCGGCGTGACGAGCGTCGGCCGACCGCCCTCGACCGGCAGCGTGTAAATGAGCGACTGGTGCCGTCCCTGCGACTGATCGCTGATCGCGAGGAGCTTTCCATCGGGCGAGACGCCGTGGTCGTTGTTGCAACGGACGGCAAAGCCGGTGTCGATCGCCTCGGGACGCCCGCCCTCGGCCGCGATCCGATGGAGCCGGCCTTCGCTGTTGAAGATCAGCGTCTTGCCGTCGTGCAGCCAGTTGGGCGCCTCGATCCGCGTCGGCGTGACGTAAACGACCCGGCGATCGGTCGATCCGATCGCCATTGTCTCCAGTGTGCTGTAGACCGTCGCCTTGCCGGACGCCGCCACCGATCCCGTCTTCAGTTCGACGTTCGAGAAGACAGCCTTCTCGACGGCCTCATCGTCGTGCGAACAGACACCCAGGCCGACGTAGAACGGCCCGTCGAGCGCGATCCGGACCGAGGCGCCCGAGAACCGCATCCCGTCGCCGGTATCGATCCAGAGACGCACGTATTTCCCGGCCTTCTCCAGCCGGATCCGGCGAGGAGCCCGGGCGTTGGCCTGGACCTCGTGCGTGAGGTCGCCCCTGGAGTCGCGGAACTGCAAGGAGGTCAGGCCGTCGCCGTGCAGCGCCGCGTCGACGTACGACGAATCGGCATCGAGCCCCTGTCGAAAGACCAGGCACGCCTTCCGGTGCGCGTTCTTCCCCTCACCGACGAACGCAATATCGGCCGCGAGCGAGACGTCGCCGCTCTCGATCCGCTTCCAGGCGTAATGGAAGGCGTCGCGCTCGTGCCACATGTTGGCACCGCTCCCGGAGAGAGTGTACGTCCCCGCGGCCGGGTCGAACTCCAGCGAGCCGGGATGCTTCACTTCGCCGACGTCCTGGTGCTGCTCGAACGCTCCGGCGGGCCCGTCGACGGCGGGAATCGCCGCGTTCAGGAGCGCAGCGCCGAGGCCGACACTTGCCGTTCCGCGAGGTAGCCGGTTCTCGAGAGCGAGCTTGACCCACTTGCCGAAGAACGGGGTCGGCTCATATTTCCAGTCGCGGATGAGGCAGGGGCTGGCGGCGGGGTGCATGTCCCAGGCGGTCCAGTCCCACTGGTGATCCTCGAGGATTTTCAGCACCTGGCGCAGCCAGGGCTCTTCCTTCGTTCCCGGCGGCCCGAACTCGCTGACGATCACGGGGAGCACCCTCGTGGCGGTCTCCATCTTCGCGAGCCACTTCTCGACGCTGTCTCCCTTGAAGGGATACGAATGGTTGGCGTAGAGCAGGCCGTGGCCGCCCCGGTCGTCGAGCCGGTAGCCCTTGAGGAAGCCGGTCATGTCGTACGACCAGTCGAGACCGCCGACCACGACGACGTTCTTCGCCCCGGTCGATCGAACGGCGTCGAGCATCGCCTGCATCCCAACCGCCTCATATTCGCGGTTATGGCCTTGCTTCGTCTTCTCGGAGACGCGTCCGCCGTCGCGCCAGACGTCCCAGCTCACGTCGTGGGGCTCGTTGTAGAGGTCGAAGAGAACGGCCGGGTGATCGCGGTAGGTCGCGGCGACCTCCTTCCAGAAGGCGAGGCTGTTGCGGTCGGGCATCACGTGCTGGCCGATCTCCCGGCCCCATTCGCCAGCGTCTGACCAGTGTAAATCGAGGATGATGTAACACCCCCGGCCGGCGCAGAGGTCGACGACCTGCTTCACGAGGTCCCGATAGGCGGTCCCTCCGTCCTTCTGATCGGCGGCCTTGCCGAACCACCGGTCCTGCGCAAGCGGCAACCGGACGTGGTTGACGTGCCAGTCGTCGATGGCGACTCTGACGGTTTTGAGGATGTGCCCCTCGCCGTTGCTGGACCATTCGAGGGCGGCGGCGTTCACGCCGCGGAGCCGAACGCGCTCACCCTTTCCGTCGACGACGTGCGTCCCGACGACCTTCAGCGGCGCCGGCATCCGCCGGGCTTCCTGGGCAATGGCGGCGGTTGTCAGCAGCCCGGCCGCGCATCCGGCGGCGATCGCGAGGCGGATCATGGGAGGGTCCCTTCACTCAATGGCCCGCGGCAATCGGAGAGGTTCGTCCGGGATCCCGCGGCGGCGATCCCCGGGCGGATCATCGTACCATCGGGCATCGGCGAGGAGCGATGGGTCAGGTACGCGACTTGTGGAGAGGATCCGAGCCTCCACCGCGCCCGCCCATCTCCCCTCTAAGGAACGACCGGACGGATCGTCCTGATTCCCTGATGGATCGATCATCGTCCAGGCGGAAAGGACGGGATAGAATAGTCCGTCGGGCAACCGCTGCGATGATCTCCACCGATTGAGGCCCACCGATGACGTCCCGTCCGCGCCCGGTCCGCCGATTGGCGGCCACCGGCGCCCTGACCTTGCTCGTCCTCGTTACCTGGCGGGTGGCCGCTGGCCCGCCGCTGCTCCCCGCCCCGCCGAAGCCGCCGCCAGCCCATCGCAACGTCCGCTACGGGCCCCACGAGCGGAACGTCCTCGACCTCTGGCGCGCCCGGCCGACGCCCGACCGCCCGGGCGCCCCTCTCGTCGTCTTTTTCCACGGCGGCGGATTCCGCCAGGGAGATAAGTCGAGCATCCCCTCTCGACTCCTGCTCGATTGCCTCGCGGCGGGAATCTCGGTGGCGACCGCCAATTACCGGTTCTCGCAGGACGCCCCCTACCCCGCGCCAATGCTCGACGGCGCCCGGGCCATCCAGTACCTCCGGGCCCACGCAAAGGAGTTCGGCATCGATCCCGACCGGATCGCCGCATCGGGCAGCTCCGCCGGTGCTGGGATCTCACTCTGGCTCGCCTTCCACGACGACCTTGCCGATCCTTCCCGTTCCGACCCGGTCCTCCGCCAGTCGAGCCGGCTCTCCTGCGCCGGCGTGGATGGGGCGCAAACCTCGTACGATCCCCGATTCATCCGTCAGGTGATCGGCGGGCGGGCGCACGAGCATCCCGCCCTCAAACCCTTCTTCGGCCTCGACGACCGCGACCAGGGCACCCCGAAGGCCGACTGCGCCTTCCGCGATGCCTCGCCGATCGAGCACGCGACCGCCGACGATCCGCCCGTCCTCCTCTACTACGCCGAGCCCGACCGGCCGATCCCCGCGGACGCCCGGCCCGGCCAGGGCATCCACCACCCCCGCTTTGGCAAGGCGCTCCGGGAGAAGCTCGATCCGTTCGGGGTCTCGTGCGAGCTACGACACATTGCCGACCTCCCCGCGGAGACCGACCTCGAATCGGCGATGGCCCGCGACCTCGCGGACTTCTTTGCCCGGAATCTCCTCCAGTAAAACGGGATTCGCGATCTACTCGCGCCCGCCGGACCAGCGGATCTCCACAAGCGATCCGCTATGCGGCCGGAACTTTCCATCGATCACCCAGGCGTCGCGGAGCAGGACGAGGAGCCGGCCGTCGGCCGCGAACGCCAGGTCGCACGGGCGGCTCAATCCGGTCGCGAAGGTCCGCACGTCTGACGGATGATCGGGGTCGAGGACCTTGATCCAGCCCTGCACAAAGTCCATGAAAAAGTATTGGCCCCGATATTGAGGTGGTAAGCCTTCCGGGCCGAAGGCCCCGCCCGCGATTGAGGCGACCGGGTACGTGTAGATCGGGCCGCGGAACCGTTCGATAGAGGTCTTCCCCTCCGACTCAGGCCAACCGTAGTTGGCGCCTGGGACGCCCTCGTCGATCTCCTCCCACCGGTTGTCGCCGACGTCGTTGATGAGAATTCGGCCGGTTCGTGGCGAGACAGCGAACGTGAACGGGTTCCGAAGGCCGAGCGCCCAGATCGCCCGGTATTTCCCCCTCGCCTGCCCGTAAAACGGGTTATCCGCCGGGATCGTGCCGTCGGGATTGATCCGGAGAAGCTTCCCCTGGAAGGTGTCGAGCCGTTGCGAGGGCGTACGCGCCGTCTGCTCGCCGATCGCGATGTAGAGTTTGCCATCGCGGCCGAAGTGCAGCGCCCCGCCCTGATGCCCGGCCGGTACGACGCCTCCAAGCTTCCGCTGGTCGTCTCCGCGCAGCAGAACGACCTCGCTCCCCGGCGCGGCGACATCGCCCCGCGCCGTGAACCGGGCGACGCGATGGTGCGGGTATGGCTCCCTCGCCACGTAGGTCACGTAGACGAAGCCATTCGAGGGAAACTCGGGATCGAGCGTGACGCCGATCAGCCCGCGCTCCCAGGTCGAATCGACGTCCAGCGTGACGAACGGCTCGGGCAATAACCGCCGATCCTTGACGACGCGGAGGGTTCCAGTCTGCTCGGCGACGAAAACGCGGCCGTCGGGCGCGACAGTCAGGGCGGTCGCCGCGGTCAAACCGCCGACGATCTTTCGCGCCTCGAAGCCGTGCGCAAGCCGAATCGGCCCGACGGCGCCACTGCCCGGAGTCGGCTGGTCGCGGTCGCGAAGGCTTTCGAGGTACGCCACCAGATCGGCGAACGGCTCACGGCCTAAACCGGATGCGAGACCGTCGGGCATGATCGAGGTCTCAGCAAACTTCCGCGCCGCGATCGCCGATTTCTCGACCACACTCTCGCGGGCCTCCACGTCTACAAGGGTTAGCCGATCGGCCGTCTCCGACCGCACCAGGCCGGTCAGCACCCGGCCGTCGTCGAGCGCCACGACGGTCGGCCGGTATCCCTCGACAATCTGCCGGGAGGGCTCGAGGATCGACTCGATCAGATGCTCACGCGCATACTTCCCCCCGACATTCGACAGGTCGGGGCCGATGTCCGCTCCCTTGCCCCGGACGCGGTGGCATTTGAGACATCCGGCGCCCTTCGGATCCTCGAAGACCGCCTGGCCTCGCTTTGCGTCGCCGTGATTCGCCATCGCGAACCGGGCCAGATCCGTCCGAATATCGGCCGGGGGGGATGCCGCCAGGAGGAACGCCAACCAGAGTGGAGCCGTCATGAAATCGACCCTCCCTCAAGGGGCCAGCAGGACCTCGTCGACCAGCATCGCGACTCCGTCCTCGTCGTGTCGCCCGGTGACGAGGTCGGCCGCGGCGAGAACCTCCTGGTGTGCGTGGCCCATCGCCACGCCGAGCCCGGCATGGCGGATCATCGGGATGTCGTTGGCATCGTCCCCGACGGCGCAGATCTCCTCCGAGGCGATCCCCCAGAGGTCGGCCAGGTGCCGGAGCGCCGACCACTTGCTCGCGTCGACCCGAAGGATCTCGCACATCGTGCCAAGGTAGCGCGAGGTCCGCAGAACAAACGTCTGGATTCGTCCTCCCATCCGCTCCAGCGCCGATCGCTCGAAGGCCGACATCTCCTCATAAGACCCGATCGCGCAGACATGAAACCAGGGCTCGTCCCGGTCGGGATCGGCGTCGGCCCAGGCCGGATCGATCTCGACGTGTTCGCGGTTCTTTTCCACGTAATCGTCGAACATCACCCGGCCGGTCGGGAAAGCCGGGACCCGGAAATCGGCCTCGGTCGGCGGCCGGTCGTTGAAGACGACGCCGGGCTCATCGAAGGCACGGAACAGGGCTCGCACCTCGTCGGACAGATCGGGGGTGAAGTCGGCACGCCAGAGGGTCCGATGGTCGGAGGGGTCCTTCACGATCGCGCCTGAGTTGCAGACGATCGGCGCGGCAAGGCCCAGTTGCTCGGTGATCGCCCGGGCGCGGCGGTAACGGCGGCCGGTGCAGAGTACGGGAAGAATGCCCGCACGCGAGGCACGGGCGACGGCGTCGGCCGTCCTCGGACTCAGGTGCCCCTGAGCATCCAGGAGGGTCCCGTCCACGTCGAGCGCCAGGATGCGGTAACGACCGGCCGCCGACGCGGCCTCGCGAAGACTGGTGTTTTGGCTCATGATCTCCATCGTAGGCCGCCCCGGCGGGTCCGTCCACGCCCCGTCGACAGCCGCGCGGGCTTCCCCTAAGATGGGCGGCTCGGCGGAGCGGACGATCCGAGGGGAGGGCGCGACGATGGATCTCAGGGCGACAATCTCGGAGGTGATCGGGGCCGAGGCCGGCGATGTCCTCGATGTCCCGATCGCCGGACAGATGCTGCTCGAACGTTCCCTCTTCAACAAGGGGACGGCGTTCACACCCGAAGAACGCCGGGAACTGGGCCTGCTGGGGCTCCTGCCGCCCCACCACGAGACACTCGACGAGCAGGTGCGCCGCGCCTACGAGGCGCTCGAGGACAAACCCTCGCCGCTGGAGAAGCACATCTATCTCCGGCAGCTCCAGGACAGCAACGCCACACTCTTCTATCGCCTGGTGCTCGACCATCTGGCCGAGTTGATGCCGATTCTCTACACGCCGACGGTCGGCCTGGCCTGCGAGCGGTACAGCCATATCTTCCGCCGCCCGCGCGGACTCTTCATCGCCTATCCCGAGCGTGATGAGATCGAGACCATCCTCGAGAATGCCTCGTCACCGCAGGTCGAGGTCATCGTGGTCACCGACGGCGAGCGGATTCTCGGTCTCGGCGACCAGGGGGCCGGCGGAATGGGCATTTCCATCGGCAAGCTGGCCCTCTACACCGCCTGCGGCGGCATCCACCCCGGAACCACGCTCCCGATCCTGCTCGACGCCGGCACCAACAACCGCGGGCTCCTCGACGATCCGCTCTACATCGGATGGCGGCACGAGCGCGTCACCGGCAACGACTACGACGCCTTCATCGAGGCCTTCGTCCGCGCGGTCGAGCGGAAGTTCCCCGGCGTCCTGCTCCAGTGGGAGGACTTCGCCCAGCACAACGCTCACCGCCTGCTCGACCGATATCGAGACCGGCTCTGCACGTTCAACGACGACATCCAGGGGACCGCCGCCGTGACGACCGGAGCGCTCCTGGCGGCGTCGGCCGTCTCGGGGAAGCCGCTCCGGGACCAGATCGTCGCCGTCGTCGGCGCCGGCTCGGCCGGGTGCGGGATCGCCGAACAGCTCGCCGCAGCAATGGTCGAGGACGGCCTTTCCATCGACGAGGCCAGGGCCCGGTTCTACCTGATCGACCGCTCGGGCCTGCTCGTCGACACGATGGACGGCCTGCTCGACTTCCAGCGTTCGTTCGCGCAACC
>DAIDJI010000244.1 GCA_027451455.1 Planctomycetales bacterium
GGCACCAAGTGCGACGCGCGAGTCGGCCATCGAACGACGGACCGCGTTCAGGTAATTGGCGGGTAAGATCGTATCGGCGTGAAGAAAGATCAGAATCGAACCACGGGCGGCCCTGGCTCCCGCGTTGAGCTGTGTTCCTCGCCCGCGTGGGGCATCGATCACGCGGGCGCCGGCGGCCGAGGCGATCGCTTTCGTGCCGTCGGTGCTGCCACCGTCAGCGACGATGACCTCGACGCCCGGTCGGAGCGCCTGACGAATCGTGACTCCGATCCGTTGCTCCTCGTCGAGCGTGGGGATGACGATCGACGCCTCGGGCCGATCGTCGATGCGCGATCGAGCGGCCTCCCAGACCGGTAAGTCGCCGGGCTCGTCGATGTCGTCAAGCACCGTGAGCCGATGAAAAGAGAGGCCCAGTCGATCGGCCCTCGCCAGGGTTTCGCCGCAGACCACGGATGTTCCCCACGGCATCCGAGTAAAAAGCTCAGGGACGGGTCGGCGGAGTCCAATGAGGTAATAGCCGCCGTCGCTCGCTGGGCCGACGACAAGATCGTGTTGTTGGAGTGCGTCGAGGGCCTCGGAGAGGATGGTTGCGTCGAGGGCCGGGCAATCGGTCCCGATGATCGCCGCCGATTTGGCGACGGCCAACATGTCCTCGAAAGCGAAAGCCATGCGGGCGCCGAGGTCACCTTCGGGCTGGGGCCGATATCGACGCTCGCCGAATTCGGCCCGCATCTGCTCGGAGTCGCCGCCAACGAACCAGACCTCAATCGAGACGGTGCGTCTCCGTGACAGCTCATCGACGTGGCCCAGCGTATGACGCGCCATCTTCGCATAAAGTTGGGCCGCACCTTCGGGCCCGAGCGCGGGGATGAGCCGGGTCTTGGCTCGGCCAGGCACGGGCAAGCGGGCGAAGACGGCGAGGCGATCGGGTTCCTGGCGATCCGAGTCGTGGAGCATGGGGAACGGACCATCCAATGAGGGGTCACAGGTTTCTGGGAAACCAACCGTCTTTGAGCATCCCTGAAGTCGAGGAGCGGTTCAAGCGGTCGGCCTTGATCCCTGGTCATCGCCCTCATCGCGACCGGTACCGACAGCGCTATCGCCAGGGTCAGGCTGGTGCCAACCGCAACCATCGCTGTCATAGTAGATCTATAAACATATCATTTTTACATAATTACGAGAGACTCTGTCGATTCGATCCCCGATAGGCCCCGTGGGCCGACCTACCGGGGAGGTGATGGGCGCCCCGGCCCTGGAGCGCCGACTCGCCTGAACTGCTCACTGAGACGAATGCGCCCTGGCCGCCTCGAGGATCTGCTGCTTGACGGCCTCCAGGTTGAAGCTGGCCCCCTTCTGCATCGGCGGGAACTCGATCGCCGTCTCGGCCAGCTTCGCTACCTCCCTCTGGACGAGAACGAACCGCCAGAACTCGAACTTAAACCACTCGAAGTATTCGAGGGATCCGGTCAGTCCCGTACGCTCGAAGGGATCGAGGCGGAGGTTCACAAGGATCGGCATGTTCGGCTTCACCGTGCCGCCGGTCCAACCGTTCGGCTGATCCAGGAAGCGGTACTTGTAGTCGCCGATGCGCGCCGCGCCGAGCGTGCCCTCGGCGAAGTAGAACAGCTCCGTCCGCTTCGAGGGTCCCTCGCCCGTGATCAAGTCGAGCTGGTTGTAGCCGTCGAGGTGGACCTTGTAAGTCCGATCGCCGAGCATCTTCCCTTTCTTCAATTCCGCGATGACGTCTGGATTGCCGGCGGCGGCCACGAACGTTGGGAACCAGTCGAGGCCGGACATCAGCCCGTTCTCGACCTTGCCGGCGGGGACCTTGCCCGGCCATCGCACGATGCACGGCACGCGGAAACCGCCCTCCATGACCGTCCCCTTGCCTCCTGCAAACGGCGTCTGACCGCCATCGGGCCAGGTGAAATTCTCCGTGCCGTTGTCCGTGGTGAACGCCAGGATGGTGTCTTCCTCGAGTCCTTCATCCTTGAGTTTCTTCATGACCGCGCCGACGATGTCGTCGAGTTGCGCCATCCCGGCTTCGTGGATGGACCAACCGTTCTCGGCCGTTCGCAGCTTATCGTATTTCTCCGAGAGATGGGTGACGACGTGCATGCGCGTCGGATTGAGCCAGAGAAAGAACGGCTTGCCGCCGGCCTTCGCCTTGTCGATGAACTTGAGCGCGTGCCCGAGGATTTCGTCGTCGACCGTCTCCATCCGCCGGGGCGGGAGTGGGCCCACGTCCTCGATCTTCTGCTTGCCGACCTTGCCCCAGCGCGGCTGATCCGTCGGGTCGTCCCGGTCCTCGGCCCAGCAGTGCAGCATGTTGCGGGGACCGACAACGTCCTTCAACTCGCGCGGGTAGTTGCGATGAAATGGATCTTCCATCGCGTCCAGGTGATAGAGGTATCCGAAGAACTCGTCGAAGCCATGCACTGTCGGCAGGAATTCGTTTCGGTCGCCGAGGTGGTTCTTGCCGAACTGGCCGGTGGCATAACCCAAAGCCTTGAGGGCCGTGGCGATCGTCGGCGCCTGCGCCGGCATACCGATGGTCGCGCCCGCCTGGCCGACCGTCGTCATTCCCGTCCGGATCGGTAGCTGGCCCGTGATGAAGTTGGCCCGACCGGCCGTGCAACTCGCCTCGGCGTAATAATCGGTGAATCGCTTCCCCTGGGTGGCGAGGCGGTCGAGGTTCGGGGTCCGGCTCGCCATGATGCCCTGGTGATAGGCGCCGATGTTGAACCAGCCGACATCGTCGCCCATGATGACGACGATGTTCGGCTTCTTCCCGGAACCGGTCGTTTCGGCCCGGGCCGCCTTCTCCTTCGCGTCGGCTCTGGCCAGCAACCGGTTCCTCGCCAGTCCCTCGGGAGAGCAGGAGGGCCGGCTGAACCCCGGCTCGGTCGGACTGGTCTCCGCCCCGACTTGCCGGACGGGGCGCGAAGCCGTGTCGGCCCGCGAAGACGGAGTGATATCCCTGGTCGCGGCGACGGCGCCGAGCAACGCACCCAGCCCCGCGCACGCCATCGACTGAATCGTGCCGATCTTCATCTGCATCAAGCTCCTCAAGGTGTTGGAGACAAGTGGCGACGTTCCTGTTTCCCTGTGCCGAAGACTCAGAAGGGTCTTCCTGGTCGAACCGTCCGCCAGGGAAAAAGGTCGCCCGTTAACTGGCGAAGAGCTCCCAAAGTCCCGGGAGGCCGATGACGGCGGTCAGCATCGCCACCGTAACGCTCAATGGACATTGACTCCAGCCCGGCGATTCACCACGCCGGAGGATGCGGAGGCTGAATCAGTGGGAGAGTGCCGCTCGCACCACCCTGGCGATCCCCAGAAGCAGGAGCGCCGTGCCGATGCGGATCGCACCCGGGCGCAGCCGGATGGTCTCGGGACTCGGCGACCGTTACTGGATCGCGCGGAAAAACGCGACCATCCCGAAGCCGAAGCTTGCCATGGCGAGGGTCGTCCTGGCCCAGGCGAGCGTCGTCCGGTCCAGCGCGAGCCGGGTCCGGTAGGTTGCCATGCTGGTCCGTTGCCGCGTCCGTTTCACGGGGGATCGACGGGATCCAGCGTTTGCTCGCTCATGGTCTGTCCGTTTCGTGCGGTGCCACGCTCTTCTTCACCTTGTGATCCAGGAATCTCCGACTAGCATCCAGTCCTTCGATGATGTGGGGCAGGGCTTCGAGGATGCTGAAGATCCCGATGATGATGATGCCATGGCCAACGCGAACGTGCCCCTGCGCGACGTCTTCTCGAAACGTGTGAGAGGCCTCGGTCACGCCGATCAAGAGTAACGCGATCCCTTTCACCAGATTGGTAACGGGATTCTCGACGAATGAGGCGATGGCGCGTGCGATCCTTTCCAGGCGATCATTCATTTCTTGTTCATTCCAAATGAAGTTGAACGGAAAACCAGCCTCATGATCCGCCCATGCGTGCCTTTCGGCTCGCCTTCTCCGCGTGCCACCTTGCGCGATTGACGCCCCCGACGGGGAGGCTGTCCGGCGTCGAGTTCTCGGTCACGTCGATGTACATGGCTGCGGACTCGTCGGCCGAGAGCTGCGACCCGGGAAGGAGTGTGAGCCGCCCGACGGTGTGGAACGGCGCCTGCGTCTCCTTCCACTCAACGCTCGCGTTCTCGATCCAGAAGTCGGCGTCCCGGCGTTCGCCCCGGTAGGTCATCGTCTCCGCATCGAGGAACTGGAGCCCGAAGTCGAAAACGCTCATCGCGGCGTCTTCGTTCAGGTGCCGGATCATCTCGTCCTTGAGGGCGTCCGGATCGTTCGCCTGCAGGGGGCACGCGGGATTGCCCGCACACGGCCAGGCCGAATACTTCACGATGTCCGTCGCTCCGTGACGGAACGGCACGTTGCTCCAGTAGCGCAGGTGCTGATACGGTCTTATCGGTTGCCGTGTTTGTCGCTTGGCCTTCATCATGGTCCGGGCAAAGACCAACTTGTCTCCGAATGGCAGCGACCACAGGCTTCGGGCCGGACTGGACGCCGCGAGCACCTTCACCAGCACCACGAAAGCGTGGACGTCATTGATGGGGAGAGTGGTCGCACTTTGCATCGAGAGGTCCTGCCGCGCGGTGTTCCCAGCGGGCACCACCAGGTCACCGGGCGCGAGATCGACGGCAATTGACAACGCACGGACGTCCGGCTTGAAGTCGGGTTTCACATTCGGGTCCGAGTTGGAGAACCTCACCGTGGCGGAGTATTTGCCGGGCCGGGCGTAGATGCCCCGGGCGAGTCTCTCCGCCAGCGCGGGTTCGCGCCCCGCGGCGACGTCAAGGACCTCGAATTCCGCTCTCGCGCACACGCCTTTCGCGTGGGTTGCGCGGCGGAGCCGCTCGCCCGGCCCGGCCGCGCGTGCCTGGAGACAGAGGAACCCCCGGACGATCTCCGCGATCTCGGCCTCTTCGCCGGCGAGCTGGTGTTCGAGTGACCGGACGGTCTGGGCAGTCATGAATGGGTCCTCCCCGGCCCTCGTCATTTCAAGCTGGCGATGAACTTCGTCGCGGTGATGCTGGGCAAGAAGCAGAAGGCGGCCGCGCGTGTGGTCACGAAGCTGGAAAAGCCGGTGAGCTTGATCGGAGGCGCGTTACTCGCTTGCGGGATCACGAAGATGCTCTCGGCCGGGTCCTGTGTACCGATGAGCGGGTCCTTCGCCCTGGGATCCAGCCGGACGGCGCCGGCGAATTCGCTGTCATTCACCCACTGGCTCAGCACGAACTCATACTGGTTCTCGATATGGGAGCAGATGAAGTAGCCGAGGAGCCCCCGCTCGATCCCGTCGTAAGGTTGTGCCGGGTCGTAGACCGGGCCGTAAGGCATGCCGCGACGAATGAGACGGTGGTTGTTGTTGCTGCCGCCGGGCTGGCCCTGGCCGGCGACGGGTTGGCCGCGTGGATTGATCCGGCGGATGTGCGCCCCGACCGGACAGTGCAGACCCCTGGGATCACCCGACCCGTCGGAATTCACGTACTCGAAGTTGTTCAGTTGCTCGGGCGAGATCCCGCTCGGTGGGCTATCGGTGTCCGGGGAGAGCGCGAGCGGAACGCCGTTGCGCCAACGCCCGCACAACTTGGCGGCGAGCAGCTCGGGATCGATTCGCTCTCTGTTCGACTGGAGGAACTCCTCGAAGCCGACCACATCGGTCCGCATCATCTTGAAGACGGCGAAGCTGCCATTGCGCCCCAGTTCCGCAGGCTCCGGCACGAAGTAATTCTCGGCCTCGTCCAGCAGGACGAACAACCAGGGCTCGCACGGCTGCTGGTGATCGGCCTTGTAGCGCTCCGGGCCACCGCGGATCGTCGTCATGCTGATGCCATCGACGTAGCCGAAGTGGACCTTGTTGACGGGCACCGGCTTCCCGTCCTGCATCTCCATCAGCGCCATGCCGTCGCCTCGCCAGATCTCCTGGAAAGCCTGGCCCTCGACGATGAGCGCGGACAGCCGGTCGCTGTAGGTTGTCAGGGCCTCGGGACTCGCGGCGTGCAGCGTCAACATGACGTGATCGCTTTCCGTCCCGAAACCGCCGATCCAGTGCTGCGGCCCGTTGTCTCCGGTGTCGCCGACCCGTTCGGCTCGCGCAGCGGCCCCGGCGATGAACGCGTTGAACGACTTGAACGAGAGGTTGGGGACGCGATCCTTCACCTCCAGCGCCAGCAAACCCGGCCAGGTGATACCCAGGTTCAGGCAATAGTCAGGCTTGCGGCGCGGGGGCTCCGCCGGGTTGTCTCCGGGCCCCGGCTCGAAGCCGACGTGCCAGTCCCTGGCGGTGGTGATCTGTGGGGCGCCGGCTTCGTCGCCGCTGGCGAGCCGTCCGAGGAGCTTGCGGGCCGCCGCGGGGGCATCGACCTTCAGGAGGAAATGCCTCACGATCGGCATGCGGTAACCGCGAACGATGATGCCCTGGATGTCTTCCAGATCTAGCGGCCTGGAGCCGGGCGATGACTCGGGGCCCGTGCTTCGGCCGAACAACCGATGAAAGAATCCGCCGTCTCCTTCCCTCGTCGGCGGGCTCGCCTCACGATCCTGGCTCATGACGCATCACCTCTTCGATTCGCGTGCGAGAACCTGGTTTCCCGGCACAGAGCCATCGGACGTCACCGGGCCGACAATCAACCCGACAATGCTTCTGCCCCGCTGTCGATGAGCAGGGCCTTGATGTCCTGAACGGTCAGGCCCGGATAGGCCTGGTAGAATCCGATGGGGGTCCGGTTGGCCGCCGCCGCAAAATCGATGAACTCCTGGACGTGTTTCCTGCACGGCGACGGAGGCGCGCCCTCGGTGAACTTGAACAAGACATCAAAGACTTCTCCGATGTTGCGCGTGAAGTCATCGATGTACTTGTCGAACGACCCATCGTAGACGGTGAAGAAGCCCAGTTGCCTGTCCTCCAAGGGCACGAACTGGGCGAAGTGCGGCGTGCCGACCTTGTCCAGGTCTCTGCGAATCTTGCCCACCATCCCCATCGCGCGCAGGAGGGTCTGCATTTCCACGAAAGCGAGACGCGATTTGGAAGGCAGGATCACGAGGAAGAGGTTCGGCTGGCTGGTGCCCTTGACGTCCACGGCGGCGGCAAGGGCCTTGATCTTCCGGGCGGTGGCGCCGGTATAGGCGGTGTAGACGAAGGCCGGGTGCAGGAGGTGTTCCGCCGCCCATTCGACGAACGCTTCCGCGTTATTGGCGACCGGGGTTTGGGGCGGATTCTCAACATGCGTGAAGATCGTGTCGAATACCGGTCCGGCATGCGTGGCCAGGTCCAGCATGAGCTGCCCGAATTCGCCGTCGAAGTCGGCAAGGAAGAGCAAGGTCTTCTCGCTCAGCATCGTGAAGCGGGAGTAATGCACCGTGCCGATGGCATCTTGCGCCCGGAGCATGTCGGGCATCAACGAGCTCAGCTTCGGTGCCAGTCCCTCGGCGTCGGCGGGCGACTTGAAGGGAAAGGCCAGGGTGAAATGGCTCTGACTGACGGCGCTGCTCATAACGGGTTCTCACTCATCGTGTGTGCGTCGGCTGGACCTTATCTCCCAGCTCGTGCGACGATCCGGGTAGCAACCTAAGATGCCCCTGTGGATCGCCTCGAGCAGGTCGGCCCCGCGCGTTATTTGACGAGGCCGACCCGTCGTCCCGAGCTAGCGTGAGAATTTCAATCCCGGGTCATTCGGCGGGGCGCCGACCAGGCGGAACGTGAAGGTGCCGGCGTCCTGCCAGGCCACCCGGCCGACCAGTGCCCCAT
>DAIDJI010000245.1 GCA_027451455.1 Planctomycetales bacterium
GCCGCCGAGGAGAACGAGCACAAGGCGGTCGCGTTCGACCTCTTCGTCGCCGCCGGCGGCACCTACGCCGAGCGCGTCGTGGCGATGCTGGGCGCCACGCTCGTGTTCTGGACGAAGAACGTGTCGGGCAGCTCGCGCTTGACGTAGTCATACCAGGCGATGACCTGGGCCCGCAGCAAGCCCGCCATCGGCAGGGTGGTTCCGCTGTTCCAGACCGAGCCCATCAGCAGGTGCGCCGAGTTCGGCTCGGGCCGCCTCTGCATCAGGGCCGCGAGCCGATCATTCAGCCCCCCCTCAAGCTTGGTGATGAGCGTCTGGGTCGCTCGCTCCTGGGCTCGCTTCACCGAGTTCATCGAGGCGTTGAGGATGAAGGCGAGAAGGATGCCGATGATCACCATCACGACCATCAACTCGACGAGAGTGAACCCACGGCCCGCCCGGTCAACGGTCGGACGGAGAACGGCGAGGGGAGGGCCAACCGCCGCCCTGGTCTCGGGTTCCGTCTCTCGGATTCGATCGCTCATGACTGCCCCTCGCGTCGGTCCAGGAACGAGAATCAGGACCCGGTCTCTGCCTCTGGGATGGTCGGTGCAGACGGTCTGCGCAGGCCGTCCCCGCGAAGCCCGGCCGGGACCGGTCGAATGGTCGTCGCTCAGGACGCCGGGTTAGTCGAGCGTCCCCGACTTGAAGTTTGTCAGATTATCGAACTCACGCTGACGAATACTGCCATCGGTTTCCTTGCCGTACGAACCGCCGTAGAAGGTGCTGTTCGGATCGAACGGCAATGGCTCGCCCGAGGTCGATTGCGAGTTCGAAACATACTGCCCGCCCACACCGTAAAGCCCGTCCAGTCCGGCCGAGATGATCTGGAACGTCTGCGGGTTCTGGTAGATCACACTGCCGGTGGCCGGCTGGGTGCTCGACGAGGTGTACGGGTTGGGCGACGCAGAGATCGCGCCGGAGCCGTACGACGCCGACGAGGGGTGATTGGTCGGGAACGGAAGCTTGAACTCGAGCTCGATCGGCGCGTTGCCCATCACGTCGGACTCGGTCAGGAAGTTCACGTCGTTGGGATCGTAGTTGTTGTTGCCGTAGGCGTTGAAATAGGCATAGAAATTGAGCTGGCCGGTCACAGCGGGCGGGCCGCTGTTCAGGCTATCGTAATAGGCAGGGATTTGACTTTTGGTTTGCGGGTCGAGGAACAGCCGGCCCGGGTTGAACTGGTAGAACGCCTCCTGGCGATTGGCGTTGTACATCTTGTTGCCGACGATCATGTTCGAGAAGGGATTCGTCGGATCCTTACCGAAGCCGGTCAGGCCGTAGGTGCCGCTGGTCGGATCGAGGAGCGGGACACCACCCAGGAAGAAGACCAGGCACTCGTGGCCGTGCAGGATATACGCCCCGTCCATCTGGCCGTTGCCGTTGAAGTCGTACCAGGTATTACCCGGAAGGGCCGAGGTGGTCGTGAGCCGGGGCCAGAACTTGCGGAGCGCGGCCACCGACCGCTGCGCGAGCTGCGAGACATAGATATCCCCCGCACCGATGGAGGTCGGATCGAGGCCACCCGCATTCAGGGCGATCGTGGTCTCGCTCAGGAACGGCAGATAGTTGCCGTTCTCGACGCAGAGGAACCGGCTAGGGGGATAATCGCCGTACTTGGCCTTGAAGTTGGCCAGAGCCTGCGCGAGCTGGTTGATCTCGGCCGAGACGGCGGCGTTCCGGGCCGTCTTGATCGCTCCGTTGATCGCGGGGAGGAGCAGCCCGATCAGGATCGCCAGCACCACAATCACAACCAGCAGTTCCACCAGCGTGAAGCCCTTGCTGGCCGGTCTCTGTTCCCGGCCTCCCGTCGCGCGACGGCCGGATCGGCTCGCTTTGCTCGTCGTCAGGCGGATCATCGGTCCTCCCACCATAAGGCAACCAGGGGTCGTCACACGTTTCGAGCGGCAAGCCCGGGAACAGAGAGTCGGCGATCAGGGGAAGGGACGGCCTCGCTAGAACGTGCGAGGCCGCCCGCTGTCTCACGATTTTTTTCGATCAGCCCGAAAGCTTCGAGATCAGGGTGATCAGCGGCAGGAACAACGCGATGACGATGAAGCCGATGATGCCGCCGAGCACGACGATCATGAGCGGCTCGAGCAGGCTCACCAGGCTCTCGACGGCCGTCTCGACCTCTTCGTCGTAGTTGTCCGCGACCTTGTTGAGCATGGTGTCGAGTTCGCCCGTCTCCTCGCCGACGTCGATCATGTTCACGACGATGTCGTCGACGATTCGAGCTTCCTTCAGCGGCTGAGCAATCGTCTCGCCCTCGCGAATGCTCTCGTAGATCCGGGTAAACGCCCGCTCGAAGACGGCGTTGCCAGCCGTGTCGCGGACGATGTTCAGCGATTCGAGGATCGGAACGCCCGAGGTGACCAGCGTTCCCAGGGTGCGCGTCGTCCGGGCCACCGTGGATTTCTCGACGATCGCCCCCATGACCGGGATCATCAATTTTATCCGGTCGCAGACATAAGCCCCCGTTTGATTTCGGTACAGGAGCTTGATGAAAATCCAGACGAAGAGCGGCGACAGGAAGACCACGTAGAAGTAATCGATGATGAAGTGGCTCGCCTTGATCAGGAAGATCGTCATGCCCGGCAGAGGCACGCCGAAATCCTTGAAGATGGCCTCGAACTTGGGAATGATGAAGTAAAGGATGAATCCCACGATGGCGCAGGCGACCGTGATCACCACGATCGGGTAGACCATGGCACCCTTGATCCGGCGCTTGAGGGACTGAGATTTTTCCTTGAAATCCGCGAGCCGCTGCAAGATCGCCTCAAGGGCACCGCCCGCCTCGCCGGCCTTGAGCATGTTGCAATAGAGGCGATCAAACGCCTTGGGGTGCTTGGCACACGCCTCGGAGAGCGTCATGCCGCTCTCGATATCCTCGACGATGTCGCCGAGCGAGTTCTTCAGGACGCCGGGCTTGCACTGCCCTTCAAGGATCTTCAGGCTTCGGAGGATCGGCAGGCCCGCATCCTGAAGCGTCGAGAGCTGTCGCGTGAAGGTACAGAGCTGCTTCATCGAGATCCGGCCGATGGTGAACGACTTCTTCTTGCGCCGTCGTCCGCCCTTCGCCTTCCCGCGCGCTGAGGTCTTCTTGGCCTTCTCGGCGATCTTGGTGACGAAGAACCCCTTCTGGCGGATGAGCTGCTGGGCTTCTTCCTGGGTCGCGGCGTCGATCGTGTCCTTGACCTCGCGCCCGGTGTGATCCATCGCCTCGTACTGATAGGTCGGCATGGCTCTTGTCCTTCTCCGGTGGTCCTACTGTCCGTCGCCCATCGTGACCTGGAATCCGATCGAATGCCCCTCGCCCCGGTTCGGATGAGAGGCCTCAGTCAGTTGTCGACCACCGTCTCGCGGAGGATCTCCTCAATGGTGGTGAGACCCTGGTGGATGTTCCAGAGGCCGACCTCGCGGAGCGTCCTCATACCGTACTTTCGGCAGGCCTCTCGGAACTCGTCGAGCGAGGTCTCGGCGATAATCATGTCGCGAAGCGGGTCGTTCATGATAAGAAGCTCATGAATGCCCATGCGGCCCTTGTAACCGGTGTTGTTGCACTTGTCGCACCCCTTGCCGTAGAAAAACTTCTTGGAGGCCGCCTGCTCGGGCGAAAGGCCGAGTTCCATGCAGACCTCGGGCGCGGGGGTAAACTCGGTTCGGCAAAACTGGCAGATTTTCCGGACGAGCCGCTGGGCCAGCACGGCCTCCACCGTCGCCGTGATGAGAAACGTCGGCAGACCCATGTCGCGGAGCCGGGTGATCGCCGAGGGAGCGTCGTTCGTGTGCAACGTCGTGAAGACGATGTGACCGGTCAGCGACGCCTGGATCGAGATCTCAGCCGTCTCCAGGTCGCGCGTCTCGCCGACAAGGATCTTGTCGGGGTCCTGCCGCAGGATCGCCCGGAGGCAACTGGCGAAGGTTACCCCAATCTCGGCATTGATCGGGATCTGCACCAGGCCCTCAATCTCGTACTCGACCGGCTCCTCGGTCGTGATGATCTTGTCCTGAATCCGGTTGAGGAAGTTGAGCGTGGCATAGAGCGTCGTCGTCTTTCCCGACGAGGTCGGCCCAGTCACCAGGATAATCCCGTTCGGCTTCTCGACCACCTCGTACCACCGCGCGAGAGTGTCCTCGGGCATCCCGAGCTTCTTCAGGTCGAGCTGGACGACCGTCCGGTCAAGAATCCGGAGCACGACGCTCTCGCCGAACATCGTCGGCAGGGTCGAGACGCGGATATCCACCGTGTTTCCACCCAGGGCCAGCTGAATCTTGCCGTCCTGCGGAAGCCGGCGCTCGGCGATATCCAGATTCGACATGACCTTGATCCGGCTGGCGATCGCCGGGGCAAGGTGGCGGGGCGGCGGGACCAGCTCGTAGAGGATCCCGTCGACCCGATACCGCATCTTGTACTCGTCCTCGAACGGCTCAAAATGGATATCCGAGGCCTTGTCCTTGATCGCGAGCAGAAGAACCATGTTCAGAAGCTTCCGCACCGGCGCTGCCTCGGCCATCTCCTCGATCGCTTCAAGGTCGATGGTGTTCTCATTGCGGCCGGCCATCTTCTGAAGGCCCTTGTCCTGCTCGATCTGCTTGACGACGTCCTGAATGCTCTCGTGGTGGCCCGCATAGAGCTGCTCGATCTTCGCCATCACGTCGGACTCGGCCGCGATGGCACCCTTGACCTCGACGCCCAGGAACATCCGAAGGCTGTCGAGGGTCGAGGGGTTCTGGGGCTCGGCCATGGCGACCGTGACGCTCTTGTCCTTCTTGTTCTGCGAGACCGGGATGATCTTGTAGGCGGTCGCCATGCTCTCGTTGACCATCTCGGTCAGCTCGGCCGGGATCGTCACGTCGGCCAGCCGGATGACCTTCATCCCAAGCTGCTCGCCGAGGGCGCGGAGAACCTGCTCCTCCTTGACCAGTCCCATCCGAACCGCGACCTTGCCCAGCAACTCGCTCCCGGTCCGCTTCTGCTCCTCCAGCACCTTCATCAGGGCTTCCTCGTCGAGGTAGCCCAGGTCGACCATGATCATGCCGAGTCGTCGAGCCATCGTGGGGCGTCCCGGGGGCCGGGCCGATCCGCCGCGAGGTCCAGGCAGGCCCCCGAGGAGGCCCAGTCCGGTCGCGGCGGTCGCGCTGCTGTTGGAATCGGTCGTCTATCAGTGCGGTCGGAGATACGGTTGAAGATCGGTTTGCACGCCGCGACCGGAACCGGTCACAGCGATGGGCCGACCCGACCGGGCGAAGATGCCTAGATCGGTCGGGTCCGCCGGGGATAGCAAGGAATCAGGGTCGGGCCGAAGTCGGTTTGAAGGAGAAACGACGCCGCGAGGGCGACGGCGGGTTCTCAGTCTTTCTCCTCCTCGGCGTCGGGCTCATCGTCGAAGATCCCCTTCTTGGCATTCTCGATCCGCTCGCGGAGTTCGTTGGCCTTGCGAGCCTTCATGATGACCTCACTCTCCTCGACCAGCCCCTGCTTCCAGAGATTGAAGAGGCTGTCGTCGAGCAGGATCATCCCATGCTTCCGGCCGGTCTGGATCGAGGAGTCAATGCGGTACGTCTTGTTCTCGCGGATCAGGTTCGAGATCGCCGGCGTGACGACCAGCATCTCGTAGGCGGCCACCAGACCCTTCGGCTTCCGGGGCAGAAGCGCCTGGGCCAGGATGCCGATGATCGCGACCGAGAGCTGAGTCCGGATCTGGTCCTGCTGGTCCTTCGGGAAGACGTCGATGATTCGGTTGACCGTCCCCTCGGCCGAGTTCGTATGCAGAGTTCCGAAAACGATGTGGCCGGTCTCGGCCGCGGTGATCGCCGCCGAGATCGTGGCGAGATCTCGCATCTCGCCGACCAGGATGCAATCGGGGTCCATTCGCAGAGCGCGGCGGATCGCTTCCGGGAAGTCGGGAACGTCCACGCCGATTTCGCGCTGATTGATCAGTGACTTGTTGTGCTTGTGGTAATACTCGATCGGGTCCTCGATCGTGATGATGTGCCGGTCGAGGTTGTTGTTGAGCCAGTTGATCATCGAGGCAAGGCTGGTCGTCTTACCCGAGCCCGTCGGACCCGTCACCAGGATCAACCCGCGAGGCCGCTGGATCAACTGCTCGATGACCGCGGGAAGCCCCAGTTGCTCGAACGAGAGAAACTCGTTGGGGATTCGCCGGAGGACCAGGCCAATGTTCCCGCGTTGCTTGAAGATCGCCACCCGGAACCGGGCCATGTCGCCGAAGGCAAAACCGAAGTCCGTCCCCCCAACCTCTTGCAGCTCCTGCTGGCATCGCTCCGGAGTGATGCTCTTCATCAGGGACGTTGTATCCGAAGGCTCCAGCACCTTCGTCTGGAGCGGGCGCATGTGGCCGTGGAGCCGGAGCATCGGCGGGCTCCCCACGGTCAGGTGCAGGTCGCTCGCCCTCTGGGTGCAGACCGTCTGAAGCAGCTTGTCGATCAGCAGCGTGCCCATGGCCCTGTTTTCCCCTCCGCGGGAACGTCGATGAAACTGGCGACACCGAACCGAGCGCCTCGCCGAGGCGCAGCGACTTGACTTTTTCCTGTCGACCAGGTGTCCATCGAATCGTTACCGTGCGCCATAGGGTTAGGACAGTCATGCCCGGGCCCTGGCTGCAGCCGTATTATTTCGGGGGAACCTGGTTGGATCAAGCAACGACCAATCCGCTGGATCGATCCACCGCGCGACAGCCGGGAGCCGTCGCGCGACGTCGGCCACGGACCTCCGAGACCCCGGCCTTCGCATTCGTCTCCCTCCACGATGGGCGAACGCCGAAGTCCGAACATCCCAGGCCGCCAAAAATCACTTGACGGCCGACTCGGGGGCCACCTCCTTCTGGGTGATCCGGAGAACCTCGTCGATCGTGGTCAGGCCCTTCAGCGCCTTGATCATTCCGTCCTCGAACAGCGTATGCATCCCCTGTTTCCGGGCCATCTTGCGCACATTCAGCGTCGATTCGCCCTTGAACGCCATCTCGCGAACCTGGGTCGTCATGACCATCAGCTCGTAAATACCCATTCGACCCCGATACCCCGTTTTGTTGCAGTTGGAGCAACCCTTCCCCTTCATGAAGTTGGCCTTCTTGGCGATCTCCGGACGGAGCCCCAGACCATTGAGGATATGGGCGGGCGGCTCATACCGAACCTTGCACTTGGGGCAAACCTTCCGCACCAACCGCTGCGCCATGATGGCCATCACCGAGCTCGCAACCAGGAATGGCTGGATGCCGATATCGACCAGACGTGTAATGGCACTGGGCGCATCGTTCGTGTGCAATGTACTGAAAACCAAGTGTCCGGTCAGACTGGCCTGAATGGCGGTTTCTGCCGTCTCCAGATCGCGGATTTCACCCACCAGGAGGATGTTCGGATTCTGTCGGAGCATGGCCCGGATGATCCGGGCGAAGGTCATTCCGATCTTCGCCTTGACCTCACACTGGTTCACACCGGGAAGATAATACTCGACCGGATCCTCGGCCGTGATGATCTTGACGTCCGGACGGTTCAACTCGTTGAGCGCCGCGTAGAGGGTGGTCGTCTTGCCGGAGCCCGTTGGCCCCGTGACGAGGAGGATTCCGTTGGGCCGCTTGATCAGTTGTTTGAACCGGGCCCAGTCGTCATCGCCGAAGCCAAGATCCTGCAATCCAACCTTGATATTGTCTCGGTCGAGGATGCGCATGACGACCGACTGACCA
>DAIDJI010000246.1 GCA_027451455.1 Planctomycetales bacterium
GGAAAAACCGAACCCGTCCAGACTCAGGCGCCCCGACACCCGCGTGCGCGCCGGATCGAGATCCACCGCCAGCGTGCCGTCGAGGGTTCCGGCCGTCACGCTGGCGCCTTTCCATGCCTGCGCCAGCGCGCCCTGCAGCCAGGCCAGCGGCAGCCCGTCGAGACGCAACTCGACGTGCGTGGGGGTATCCAGCGGCACCGCGGCGGCCAGGCGCACGCCGCGCTGGACCGCATCGAGGCAGCGCTGCAGGCCGCCGGCGGCAGCCTGGCCGATCGGATCGCCGGCAAGCCGGTCGCCCTCGACGAGGCGGCTCGGATCGCCGAGGTGATGGCTCGGGCGCTGGACGTCGCCCATCGAAACGGGATCATCCACCGCGACATCAAGCCGGCCAACGTTTTGCTCGCTCCCGACGGCACGATCAAGATCGCCGACTTCGGGCTGGTCAAGCGGCTGGAGACCGACTCGGGCCAGACCCGCGCCGGCTCGATCCTCGGCTCGCCCAGCTACATGGCCCCCGAGCAAACCATCGGCGCCGAAAAGGCCGGTCCCGCTGTCGACCAGTATGCCCTGGGCGCCACGCTCTATGAATTGCTCACCGGCCGCCCGCCGTTTCGCGGAACCTCGGTCCTCGACACGCTCGACCTGGTCCGCAAACGAGACCCCGTGCCCCCCTCGCAGCTCCTGCCGAGAATGCCCCGAGACCTGGAGACCATCTGCCTCAAGGCCCTGGGAAAAGATCCAGCGCGGCGGTATCCCGACATCGCCGCGATGGCCGAGGACCTCCGCCGATTCCTCGCCCAGGAGCCGATCGTCGCCCGGCCGATTTCCGGGCCCGAGCGCGCCTGGCGCTGGTGCCTCCGCAATCCAAAACTCGCCGCCCTCGGCGGTATCGCCGCGGCACTGCTGGTCGCGTTCATCGCCAGCCTCTCGGCGTTCTCGGTCACGGTCGCCGCCAAGAACCGCGACCTCGACCGGGCCAACCGCGACCTGACCGTCGCCAATACCGAGGCCCTCCACCAGCGCGACCTCGCCCGTGAGGCCCAGCGCCAGGAGGCCGCCGAGCGGAAGAAGGCCGTCGCCGCCGGCCAGACCGCGATCGTCCAGAACCAGCAGGTCGTCGAGAAACAGCGCGAGCTGATCCTCCTGCTCGAAAAGAAGCTCGGCGACATCCCGAACCTGCAACCGGTCCGCGAGGAATTGCTCGCGAAGGCGAGCGAAATCCTGGAAACCTCGGCCACCGCCATGGCCAGGATCCGCGACGAGATCGGCTGGCCCGAGGAGGACGAGGAGAAGAACCTGCGGTCGATCGGCCTGGCTCACCAGCGGCTCGCCGATCTGGACTTCACCCGCGGCAAGTTCGTCAAGGCCACAAAGCAGATCGAGCAGGTCGCCCGGGTGATGGAGCGGCTCGCCGAGAAGTCGCCCCGCGACCTCCCCCGCCGCATCCGCGTGGTCCGGATTCACCGGCAGCTCGCCTACATGCTGGAGAACAAGATCGGCGACACCGAGCGAGCGCGCGCCGAGTTGCTCCGGGCGATCGAGGTCGCGCGCCAGGCGATGGCCCTTGCCCCTGAGGATGACACCCTCCGACACGAGCTGGCCAGCACCCTCGGCGCCCTGGCCGGGTCGGAGATGCGCCTGGGCCGCCTCGACCGCGCCCGCTCCCTCTTCGACGAGGAGATCCGGCTCCGCGAGTCGTTCTCGCCCGGCTACGCCGCCCAGATGGAGAACCGTCGCGAGCTGGCCGGGCTCTACGAGAAGCTCGCCGAGCTGACCTTCGTGCTGGGCGACCCCGCCGAATCCCGCCGGCTCAACGACCGATCCACGGCCATCCGCGCCGAGATCGCCGAGCAGAGCTCACTCTGGCCGGTGCTCTACGACGTCGCCCGATCGTACAACAACTCCGGCTTCTTCCTCTTCCCGCGCGGCCACGACCCGGCCGCCGCCCGGGTCTTCCACCAGAAGGCGCTGGACATCATCGAGAAGCGGGCGGCCGAGGACCCGGAGAACCTCGACGTGCAGAACCGCCTCGCGACGACCCTCTACTACGAGGCCACCTGCGCCCTGAACTCCGGAGACCGCCCCGCCGCCGAGGCCGGCTATCGCCGATGTCTGGAGATCCGCGAGCGGCTGGCGAACGATCCCCAGGCAAAGATGCCGCGGATCGACCTGATGGTCGCCCTCGCCCGATGCGGCCAGTACGCCCGTGCCGCGGCGATCGCGAGCGAGCTGGTGGCCTCGCCGCCGAACGACGCTCAAATTTACTTCCAGGCGGCGTGCGGGTATGCCCTGTCGGCCGCCGCGGCCCGCGAGGCCGGCGAGCAGGCCATCCGATCGGCACCCAGCCTGATCCGCCCGAGGATCACCGCCGCCCTCGACGGCCTTCTTGCCCGCCTCTACGACGCCCGGGCCGTCGAGTGTCTCCGCCGCGGCAAGGCCCGCGGCTGGGCCGACGTCGTCTCGCTCCAGATCGACCCGGACCTCGAACCGATTCGCCGCGACCCTTCTTTCCAGGCCCTGCTCGCCGAGTTCCAGGCTCCGCATTAGGGTTTTGGGTCTCGGGTTGGTTCGCTTCAGTGGTCAGTTGGTAAGCCTCCACGGGCCGAGAGCGACCGTCGTTCCGAAACGAAGAGCGCAGCAGCGCGAAGCCGAACCAACCGCTAGGCGGCAGCAGGCCATCCTGGAGGGTGCGTCGGTGTGACCGGACCGAAAAGAGACAATGTCACACGACGAAATCGGCCTTCGTCAAAACTCCAGCCACTCTCAAACCGACCTGATTGAAGGATGGTTGCATCCGAAGATCGCGGTCGCTAAGCTGAACGCCCCGGGTTTCGAGCGGGTGGGCGGGTCTTCTCCTCCAAGCAACCAGCGTGGGGGGCTCGAAGGTTCGTGGGACACAATACGCCATGACCGATTCGGAGTTTCAGTCGCTGATCGACAAGATCCAAGGGATGAAGCGGGGCAGGTGCTTCACTCCGTACATCGATTACATCGTCTTCCCTCGATATCGAACGATCGCTCCAAAACAGCGGATCGACTTCCGGTTCCCCTTGACCGTCTTGGCCGGACGGAATGGTACCGGAAAGTCGTCAGTCCTCCACGCGCTCTTCGGTGCACCTCGCGGAAAAAGCGTCGCCAATTTCTGGTTCGGTACTGCTGTCGATCCGGTTGAACGTGGGGAGATGGGCGAGGTAGAGGAGGAGGATTCGGCAGGGACGAAAAAGAAGCTCACCGAGGTACAGAAGGCGGCGTTCTGGTACGGCTACATGGACGGCAACCTGGAGCGCCAAGCGATCAAGCAGCGGGTCCGCAGGGAGAAGGCGAAAGCGTACGAGGACCAGGAGAACTGGGAGCCGACGCGACCCAACGAGTCCTACGGAATGACCCCTATCCCACGGGAAGGCGGCAGGCGAGAGCGCCACCCGCAGATCGACATGGAAGTCGGCTACCTGAACCTTCGATACCTGCTCAGCGCATTCGACCGATGCTTCAACTTCTGGTCCGAGTCGAGTCGGAAGCGATTCAGGGACACTCAGCAGTGGCGGAAGGTCGGAGGGTCGGGACGCCCGCGTGTTCAGGACTACATACGGTCACGCGCCATCAGATTGAATAGCGCGTTCTCGCTGAGAAGACACTACCAGCTTGGGACCGCAATATTCGCCGATCAGGCGCAGGATCTGACGCCCGGCGAGCTAGCCCTCATAAGTCGCATCGTGGGTAAAGAGTATGAGTCCGGCGTCCTCCTTCGGCATCGGCTCTACGATGATGCGTGGGCTTACTCGGTTCGGTTCGTAACCAAGGGCGGTCAATACACGGAAGCGAACGCAGGAAGCGGCGAGACCTCCGTCGTCCAGATCGTCCGACTCTTCGAAGGGGCAAAGCCCAACTCGCTGCTCTTGCTCGATGAGCCGGAGACATCGCTCCATCCAGGCGCGCAACGGGAACTTCTGCGGTATATCCTCGAACAGGTCGCGGATAAGCGACTGCAAGTCGTGCTCTCGACGCACGCACCTGGGCTCGTATGGGGTCTCCCACGCGATGCGATCAAGGTCATGAGGAGACAGTCCGACGGCTTCGTCGCGATCGATCAGGGGCTGTCTCCGGAGGAGGCTTTCCACGAGATCGGACACCCATTCGAGCCCACCTGCAATGTAATTGTCGAGGATCGTCTGGCAAAACTAATCCTGGAGGAAGTCGCGAAGTCGAAGGGCGAAGGGTTCGCCGCGAAGCTGCGGGTCGAGTACCGCCCCGGCGGCGATTCCGAGATGAAGAAAGACATCGCTGTGTTTATGCACGGACACCACAGGCCCGTGTTCGTCTTCGATGGCGATCAGAAACCTCAGAACCCGCACGTCGATCCCAAATCTCTGCCTGTGAATATGCAGACAGACAAGCATCTTAATAAAGTGATCAAAGACCAGATTGGCCAAGAAATCAAGTTCGAACAGAACTCCGGTATGACGTCCGAGCAGAAGGGAGCTCAGAGCGCCGCGTACCTCGACTACTTATTGCGCCGCGTCTTCTATATGCCGTTCCTATACCCGGAGCAAGGAGTATGGCATGAAGATGTATGCCGAAAGCTCCTCCTTCTCATCCTAGGCAGCCAAGCCAAGGCCGACGCGACGATGGCCTGGATCGACAACGAGGCGAATCACAAGCAGAAATTCGCGCTCTTGTCCGAGTCCATCGGGCACGGAGCCCTGCACCCGAATCAGGTCCACGCCATGTTCGTTACCCATTTCGTCGAGACGCGCGGACCCGTATTCGACAAGGTATCGTCCCTGCTCGATCAAGTCATCGCGGCAGCGGAGGCCAATGATGCTTGAAGTCGTCGATCTGTTCTGCGGCGCGGGCGGCCTGAGTTGGGGACTTCAGATGGGAGGGTTGAGTGTCCAAGCGGGTATCGATCTATCTCCCGCGTGTATCGCGACCTATCGCCGTAACCTCCCCGGTGTAGAGGGCGTAGTCGGCGACCTGTGCTCCCTCAAGCGGCAGGACATCCTCAAGTTCGTCACATCGCCAGATAACCTTGTCCTGGCCGGCTGCCCTCCGTGCCGGCTTTTTAGCCAGCTCCACCGGAGGCGTAAGCCTTTGGGCGAGGAGTTCGGGGCCTATCTGCGCCTCCTGTGGTCCCTCCGGCCGAGGTACGTCGTCTTCGAGAATGTACCCCGCATTGTGGACCGTGGCGATGCTTGGGGTGCTTTGACAGCTCGTCTCAAGCGGCTCGGTTACTTTTTTTCTTCGGAGGTCGTGACGGCCGATCACTTCGGGGTACCGCAACGGCGCAGGCGTTTGGTGTTGGTAGCAGCAAGAACCCCGATCACTATCCCCGACCCTCCGGAAGCGAATCCTCGGACAGTGCGCGACGCCATCGGCCACCTTCCGGAACGAGACGAGGCAATCCCGAACCACATCACGATGAATCTGTCGTCGGCGAACCAGGCGCGGATGAGACTCACCGCCAGGGACGGAGGGCGGAGCAAGTCGCCGCGCGTCCCCTTCGACGACAGTTATGGGCGGATGGAGTGGGACCGGCCGGCTCCGACGATCACAACCCGCTGCGTCTCCTTCTCAAACGGTCGCTTCGGCCATCCAGAGTACAACCGAGCCATCACAGTGCGCGAGGCGGCCGCGCTCCAGAGCTTCCCGGAAAACTTTATCTTTGAGGGGGGAATCAAGGAGACAGCCAGGCAGGTTGGAAATGCTGTACCGCCGCCGCTCGCAAAGTGGCTGGCACAAATTATACTCACGCACTTTCATGGGGGAACGGAAACCAAGCAAAAACCCGGACGTAGCGAATATCGTCCCGCGATCCCAATCGCACCGCCGGGATTCGACGTCGCAGGAGGAGAAGAGGGGAAACGCATCCTCTCCATGCAATCTCCCTGCGCTTTTGGCGATAAATCGCACAAGTAGACATAGATGCCCCACCGCCCCTCCCCGCCGCGGGGGCCATCCTCGCCGCCTCGCCCGAGGCGGAAATAGGCCGCGAGGCCCCGGGAATCGATCTCCCAGGGCGACGCGGCCCAATCCTCTCATCTCGGCCAGATCCGGCTCAACGCGGCGGACGCGAATCGGCCAGGAGCGGCGTTGGCGGGGGCCCGATCGCCTCCTCCGTGGCCCCGCGGGAGTGGGGACCATCGATCCCTAACGACTCGACCGGCGCCGTCGAGCCTATATCGAGTGCTCTCAGGAATCTCCGGAATTCCGGGACGAGGAAGAAACCCCTGAGCAAGCGATCCATCGACCGCTGCTGGATCTGGGCACCGGTCTCCCATCGCGAGAGCGTCGCCTCCGCGATCTGGAGGTAGCGAGCGAGTTCCTTCTGAGTGAGGCCGAGCCCTTCGCGTCCCGCCCGGATCTCGCTCGGCTGCAACAACCCGGCCGCGGCCCGGAGCGCCTCGCTGAGCCTGCGATTGGCCGCGTCGTCCAGGACGATGGCCCCGCATCGCTCGCATCGCATCACGGGGAATGGCCCGACCGTGATGCGATGCGTCCGCCCGTCATGGTCAAGTTCCGCCGAATACGTGTCGAGCGTCGCCGGATGGACGGCTCGCTGACCGCACTCGCCGCATTTCCAGGGAAAGGGCTTCATGTTCATACGCCCTGTCGGTGGGCGCTCACAAGGAGGACGGCCGGATCATCGGGATCGTCGTCACTCAACCGGATCTTGACGAAGACGCCCGGCGGAACGCCCGGGACGGAGAAGATGATCTTGTAGTAATAGGGACGATCGCGACCCTCTTCCGTCTCGCGGACCTGGATGATCGGCCTCCCCGCTCGGACGTGCTCGATCGCCAGCTCCCGGATGCCTTCGGGGGTCAAGCCAATCTCCGAGAGGTTCCGCCGCGAATCGTGGGCCCCCCGCTCACTCCACTCCACGTATCCCGTGACATACCCATGAGCGCCACGAGCCAACTGGAAGGCCTTGACGATAAGCGTATGCTCCCCAGGGTCATCCATGGACGTGGCCCCGCTATCCTGGCGCATTCTAGGATCGACTTGAGGTAAATCAAGTCAGGCCCGAGGCCTGGCACTCTGCCACTCGGGCGGTGGCCCTGTCAACCTCAATGGACGGACAGGAAAACCTACGGGGCGTGATCCGGTAGTTGGGCTCGAACGGCATTCGGCGACGCTTTCTCGGTCGGTTTCCTTGCCGTTATTCTGCCGTTAAACGGCCGATAAATCCAGCGATCACGCCTGGCGATTTTGACGATCGCGCCGAGTTCCAGGCCGACTCCTGTTCCCGACCTCGGTACTCGACTGGCCCACTCCAGAAGCACGCTCGCCCCTCGATATCGTCTGCACCCTTATCGTCTGCGACCCCTGAACGGGCATGTCAGCGAATACCCGTCAGGAATAATGCCGGACGACCGACTCGACCGCCTTTTGCCACCGCTCCTGCACAGACCGCCGCCAGTCGTCGTCGCGGACCGGGGTGAAGACCTCGCCGGCCGACTCGATCAGGCCGACGGCGGCATCCACATCGGGCCAGAGCCCGGCGCCCAGGCCGGCGAGCAAGGCGGCGCCCATCGCGGTCGACTCCGTTTGCGGGCTCCGTCGGATCGGGACGCCGAGCAGATCCGCCTGGAACCGCAGGAACGGATCCGAGCGAGCCATCCCGCCATCGGCCCGGATCTCCCCGAACGAGGCGCCGAGGTCGCGGTCCATCGCCCGGATCAGATCGGCCACCTGGCAGGCGACACCTTCGAGCGTCGCGCGGGCGAGGTCGGCGAT
>DAIDJI010000247.1 GCA_027451455.1 Planctomycetales bacterium
GGGCGACGGGATGATCGTGATCGACCAGCACGCGCTCCACGAGCGCATTCTTTATGAGGAACTGCGGGTGCGCGTGGCGCAGGGCCAGGTCGAATCGCAGCGATTGCTCGTCCCCGAACCGGTCAACCTGCCCGCGCCTGAGGCCGTGGCCGTCCTTGAACAGGTCGACGTCCTGGCAAAGCTCGGCCTGGAGGTGGAGTCGTTTGGCGGGGATACGGTGCTGGTCCGAAGTCTTCCGGCGATGCTGCCGAACGTCGAACCGAACCGGCTGGTGCGCGACCTCGCCGAGCACCTTCGTAGCCAGCCGCTGCCCCCGACCCGCGATGGCCTGCTCGCCGAGTTGCTTCACATGGTCGCCTGCAAGGCGGCGATCAAGGCAGGCCAGCCCCTCACGCCTGCCGAGATCGAGGCACTCCTCGACCGCCGACACCTCGTCACTGACTCGCATCACTGCCCCCACGGCCGACCGACCGCCCTTGTCTTCACTCGCGCTGACCTGGAGAAGCAGTTCGGACGGATCTAACGACGTACCGTGTGCGGCCATGCCCGCCTCCCCCTTTCATCGATCCATGCGGGTCTCGTAAAATCCAAAGATCGGGTGCGATGCGGCCGATCCGGCGTCGGGATCGGAAGATCTTGAGTGGGGGCGCCCTGTCAGGGCGTATCGGGCGATGATCTGCGTGACGATCGGGCGGGGCCGGCATTCTTCGCTCGCCGAGGAATGGAAGCAGGCGGCGGAGGCCGGCGTTGATCTGGTCGAGCTCCGCCTCGACTGCCTCCGACACGAGCCGGACCTCAAGCGAATCCTCAAGGAACGCCCGACCCCGATGGTGATCACCATCCGTCGAGGCGCCGACGGAGGCCTCTGGCGGGGCCCCGAGGAGAAACGGCAGCAACTCCTCCGCGAGGCCATCGTCGCCGGAGTCGATTATGTCGACCTCGAAGTGGATATCGCCCCCAACATCCGGAGATTCGGCAAGACGAAGCGGATCATTAGCTACCACAACATGAAGGGAACCCCGCAGGACCTCGGTGATACCGCCGAGCAATGCGAGAAGTTCGACCCCGATATCATCAAGATCGCCGCCAACGCCACCAGTCTCGCGGACGCCTCGCGGGTTCTCCACCTCGCGACCGTCTCCAGGGTCCCGATGATCCCGATCGCGATGGGCGAGATCGGCGTCTTCACCCGGATTCTCGGGGCAAAGTTCGGGGCCCCCTTTACCTTCGCCGGCTTCAACCCCGAGCGCACCTTCGCCCCCGGAATGCAGCCGTATTCCGTCCTCAAAAGGGATCTCGCGTATGACCGGATCAACGCCTCGACCGAGATCTTCGGCGTCCTCGGCGACCCGATCGAGCATAGCCTCAGCCCGATCATCCACAACGCCGCCTTCGCCCACCTTGGGCTGAACAAGGTCATGGTTCCATTCCTCGTTCCCGATGGGCAGTTGCCCTCCTTCTTCGAGGAACTCAAGTGGCTCGGGATCAAGGGGTGCAGCGTCACCATCCCGCACAAGGAAGCCATTGTCCCGCTCCTCCAGCAAAAGGAGGGCGCCGTCGAGCGGACGAACTCCTGCAATACCGTCATCATCGAGCCCGATGGCAAGCGAGTCGGGTACAACACCGATTATCGGGCCGCAATGGATTCGCTCGAAGAAGCCATGGGCGGCCGGGCGAGCGAGGAGGCGACCAGCCCCGTCTATGAAAAGCACGTGATGATCCTGGGAGCCGGTGGCGTCGCCCGGTCGATCGCCTTCGGTATGGTCCGCCGCGGAGCGAACGTGACCATCACCAACCGACACGACGAGCGAGCCAACACGCTCGCCGAAGAGGTCGGCGCCAGGGCGATCACCTGGGCCTCGCGATCCAGCACGGTCACCGACGTGATCATCAACTGTACTCCGGTCGGGATGCACCCGAACGTTGATGACACGCCGATGCCGCCGGGGACCTTCAGCCGGCCGAACATGGTTGTCTTCGACACCATTTACCATCCCGAGAACACGATGCTGCTGAAGCTGGCCCGCGAGCGCGGCTGCAAGGGCATCTCCGGCGCGGACATGTTCGTCCGCCAGGCCGCTCTCCAGTTCAAGCTCTACACCGGTCAGGACGCGCCCCTCGATGTCATGCGAGAAGCGCTCCGCCGCCGGCTCTCGCCGTTGAAGGACGCGTGATGGGCCGGGGCATCGTACTGATCGGATACCGAGGGACCGGAAAGTCGACCGTCGGTCGGATCGTCGCCGAGCGGCTTGGCCGAGAGTTCGTGGATTGCGACCGCGTGATCGAGGCCCGATCGGGCCGGGCGATCCGCGACCTTTTCGCCGAGTCGGGCGAGCCCGCGTTCCGCGACCTCGAGGAACAGACCCTCGCCGAACTGACCGACGACTTTCCAGCCGCCGTGCTCGCGACCGGCGGCGGCGCGATCCTCCGCGAGTCCAACCGTCGACGACTCCGGGAATTTGGTTTCGTGGCCTGGCTAACCGCCGATCCCGAGGAACTGGCAGACCGCCTCGAAGCCGATCCAACCAGCCTCGCCGGGCGGCCGGCGCTCACCTCGGCCGGAACACTCGCGGAGATCGAGCACGTCCTCGCCTCCCGGTCGCCGCTCTACTCCGAGACCGCCGACGTTGTCATCCCGACCGGCGGCCGGACCCCCGACCAGGTCGCCCTCGCTGTGATCGCGGCCCGCGGGCCAGGCCTCGACGAAGGAGGGGCGTGATGCTCTCCGCATGGCCGATGCTGGTGGCTCTGGGCGCCGGCTTCTTCCTGATCGGTACCGTGGTTGGCAGCTTTTTAAACGTCTGCATCTACCGGATTCCCTGGCAGAAGAGCGTGATCTGGCCGGGGTCGCACTGCCCGAGGTGCTGGTCGGCAATCGCGCCGCAGGACAACATCCCGATCGTGAGCTGGCTGGCCCTTCGGGGCGAGTGCCGGAGCTGCGGACTCCGGATCTCGGCACGCTACCCGATGGTCGAGGCGATGGTCGGCCTGCTCTTCCTGGGGGCCTTCCTGATCGATGTGGTGGCGGCACCTCGCGGGCCCTGGTACGCGATCCCCACCGACCGTCTCATCGCCGCGACCTATCATTCCATTTTTCTCGCCTTGCTGGTTGCCGCGACGTTCATCGACTACGACCTGATGCTAATCCCCGACCAGATCACGGTGACCGGGATGGTCATCGGCATCCTGATGGGGACGATCTGGCCGGGTGTGCGGCCCGAGCCCTCGATCCTGCTCCCGCAGGGCTCGACCAGCCACTGGCAGGGCCTGATCGCAGGAATCGTCGGGATGGCGGTCGGGGCGGGGCTCACGCAGGGCGTCCGGGGCTCGGCCGGGTTCCTCTTTGGACGCGAGGCGATGGGGCTTGGCGACGTCACGCTGATGGGGATGGTTGGGGCGTTCCTGGGATGGCAGGCCGCCGTCCTGACCTTCTTCCTCGCACCGTTCTTCGGCCTGGCCCATGCGGCATGGAAAGTGTTGGTCAACCTGAAGAAACGGCTCGCCGGCGCCCAATTATCGAGCGCCGACCGCGAAATCCCTTATGGACCTTATCTCAGCATGGCGGCGGCGGCCCTGCTCTTCGCCTGGCCGGTCGTGTGGAGAGGTTGGGCCGCGGGCCTCTTCCATTCTCTCTATGTGGTATTCTGGTGGCTAATGGGGGTCACGAACATCCCGGATTAGCCATCCCCGGCCGATCGGCCGCGACGAAGCGACGCCGGCCCTCATCCCGCCTCGAGTCGGAGCCCGAGCCATGGCCTACCAGTACAAACGCCGCCGGCCTTCCCTGATTCGAAACTTCTGGGTCTATCGCCGGCTGGTCGGCACGGCGGTTCTGCTCGGCCTGATGCTCTGGTTCATCTGGGCGAACAACAGTCCGGTGACGGTCCGGTTCCCGTTTGGACTGGGTCAGCTCACCAGCACAACCGGCATCGTCATCCTGATGAGTGCCGTGGTCGGATCTGTGCTGACCATTCTCACCACCACGGTCATTCTGGCCATCCGTCGGCTCCGGTCCTCGCCGGCACCTCAGGATTCCCCCAATCCATCCGACCCGATCGACGACCTGCCGCCACCGGACTACGCCGCAAAAACCAAGGATGGGTTTCCGAATCCTCACTGGTCGAATTGACGATGATTGAAGATGAGGATCGACTTCTCATCTCCTGAGTCATCGCGATCGGGGCCTCTACCTTGTCACCCGGACTCTTGCATCCCGTGTCGGCCGCCCCCGCCCGGGCGCTTTTCTGTCGGAGGACGATCCGCGCGTGGCTCGTGGCCTTGCTGGCCGCCATCGGGCCATCGATCCTGGCCGGATGCGCCGGTCGTCCGACCTTCATCGCGGGTGGGCCATCCGTCGGCCAGTTGAAGACGAGCGTCTCGCACCTCGAGTACGAGAACGCCCAGATGAAGCGCGACCTGGCGAAGCTCCGTCGTGAGAACCGCGAGTTTGAGGATCGCCTCGTCCAGCAGGAGCAGGACAACGGCGACCTGACCGCCCGGCTCGACGACGCCCGCACTCTCCTCCGCGAGCGTGGGCTGGACGACGGCCTCCGGTCGGCCTCCCGACCCGATCGATCTCGCGACGACCTGGAGGACGGTGCCCGGGCCATCCCCGCCGGCCGCGACAATCGGCCGCGTCGGAAGCCCCCGGTGGCCCGAATCCCCGGCCAGATGACCCCTGCTGCGCCCCTCCGCGACGATGAAGAGGGAACGGGCACTCTCGGCCCACCGCAGACCGCCCCCGCATCCGACGAAGATCCCGATCAGGTCGGTCTCCGCCTCGACGACGATCTGGACCACCATTCGAGCTACCGAGGTCCGCTCCGATGGTCGCCCCGGTCCGGCCGGTCGATCGACCCTGCGCTCCGTGTCCGCTAGGTTTCGACCGTCCGGATTTCGATCGGGAATCGGACCGTGGCCGAGGTCCCCTGGCCGACCACCGACGCCAGCGCGATTGAGCCTTGCAACTGGCCGACCAGCTCCCGACAGATCGCCAGCCCCAGGCCGTTCCCCTCGACGCCGGAATGCTCATCGCGGGCCAGCCGGAAGAACGGCTCGAAGACCATCTCCAGGGCATCGGGCGGGATGCCCGGCCCGGAATCGGCGACGGTAACCGACCACGAATCACCCTCGACCCGCCCAACCACCTCGATCCGGCCGCCGATCGGGGTGTACTTCAGGGCGTTCGTGACGAGATTACCCAGGATTTGCTGGCAGCGCGAGGCATCAGTGACCACCGCCGCATCCAGTGAAGCCTCAACCCGGGTCTCCCATTGAACCTGGCGGGCCGCGGCGGCCGATCCGAACTGGCGCCCAATCTCGTGAATCATCGCGGCGATCGTGAAGCGTCCGAGGCAAAGCGGGCGCGATCCCTGTACCAGGCCGGCATAGTCGAGGTAGCTCCGCGTCAGCCGGAGCAGGTCATCGCAGAGCGAGACCATCGTCTGCATGTGGCTCCGCTGTTCAGCCGTGAAGGAGGCCGCCGGTTCGCCGAGCAGCAGATCGAATCCGGCCTTCAGCGAGGTGAGCGGCCGGCAAAGTTCGTGGCTGAGGTTGGAAAGCACCGAGCGCAACTCACCCCGGTCGATCAGGAGCGGATGACTCCCGGTGCTCTGGGTCCCATTGGATCGGACATCCATGGCCTGTTTTCCCTGCTCCGTGCGGTCGATCGAGTTCCGGGGAATCCTCCACAGGGTCGTCTGCCGGCTCGGAAGCCGTCCGCCGCGGGGCAAGGTCGCCGCTCGATTCCCCCCACAGTCAGGAAACGACAATCTGATTGGCGAGGAGTGGATGGCCGTCGGTCAAATCGAGGACAGCCTGATGCGCCAGTTGCTTAGCATGGTACGTCCGTGAGCGGCCCTGAAGAATGATCTTCTCGTCCGAGTAAACGACGTGGAGATCGCGAATCCGCCCGCTGGCGACCCGATTGATGTGGCCCTCAATGAACTCGGCAAGCTCCCGATGATCCAGACGGGTGCCGAGCCGATGGTCGTTGATCTCGGTTTCAAACAGCGGCATGCCAGTCTCCCACCATGATCATGGCTGTCGAAAGCGGCGTCCTTGGAGAGGGGCCGCCCATCGCGCGAGAGGGAGGGGGCGAGAGTCGAGGATGGGTGAGAGCTGTGAAATTGCGAGCCCGGCTCGTACCATCCTTGAACCCGACCGGCCGTCTCAATTGTCGGAAGAAAGACTGCGATTTCATCGGGGAGGGCCCGTTGGACCTTTCCGTTCCGTGCGGTCCCTCCGAGTACCGCAAAGAATACCGGGGGACCCGCACGGCGTCAAACCCCTACTCCCCGTGAGCCAGGTCGGTATGGCGACGGAGTGGCCGCAAACCGGCTGCTCCAGCCTGGTTGGGTGCCTCGAGCAACTCGTCGGTCTGGATGATCGACTCGGCGAGCTTCGCCATCGGGATGCGACGGTCCTGGCTCTGTCGCTGGAGCAGCCGGAACGCCTCGCTCTCGTTGAGGTGACGCCGCGACATCAGAATTCCCTTGGCTCGCTCGATGAGCTTCCGTTCGCGCAGAGTCGTCTTCAGCTCGTCGACATCCTCCTGAAGCGCCTTCAGCTCGCGCGCCCGGGCTACCGCGACCTGCACGGCCGCGTGGAGGCTGGGATTGGTCGCCGGCTTCAAAAGGTAAGAGATCACACCGTCCTCCACCGCCTGATCGATCAGGTTTGGGTGGCCATGGGCGGTCAGAATGATGACCGGCGTCCCGGGATCGACGGCAATCTGACGGGCCGCCGAGAGCCCATCGAGGCCCGGCATCTCAATGTCCATGAATACGGCGTCAGGGAGGGTCCGCCGGCACATCTCGATGGCACGCTGGCCATCGTGGACAACCGCCACGACGTCGTAGCCCAGCGATTCCAGTTGGTTCTGCAATCCGACCGCGACTGGTTTCTCGTCGTCTGCGATCACAACACGATAAGGCCGAGTCATCGCCGTGTTCCTCTCGTTACTCAATTCGCGAAAGCGGTCCCATTTTCCAGCAAATCTGGTTCCACTCCCCAGAAAACATCGACCTCCGACTCCAGTTTTCCGATCTCTCGGACCTGGGAACGGCTTGACGACACGCGAAGCCAGGTCACAATGTCACCGATCTGGGGATCGAGCCCGGCCCGGCGGCCGGCTGACCCGCAGATCGCCGGCCGGTGGGGAGGGCCCAATCTTGACGTTGCATGCCTGGTCGACCCTGTCGTTCGACGATCTGGTGGTGGGCGACGAGTGGGAGAGCCCTCGTCGGACAATCACTGCGGCCGATGTCGCTCTGTTCGCTGGGCTCTCCGGCGACTTCAACCCGATTCACGTCGATTTCGAGGCCGCCGGCCGCGGGCCGTTTGGACAGCCCGTCGCTCACGGACTGCTCGGGATGGCCGTGGGCTCGGGCCTGATCAGCCAGGCTCCTCGAGTGGAGACACTGGCCTTTCTCGGCATCCTCGAATGGCGGTTCCATCACCCGATCCTCTTTGGCGACACCATCCGTGGCCTCTCCCGCGTTGAGACCCTTGAACCCGCCGCGAATGGCCGCCGAGGTGTGGTCACCTGGCATCGTCGCATCCTGAACCAGGACGATCGTGTCGTCCAGGAAGGCCGCACTCAGACGCTGGTCCGCGCCCGAAGCCGACGGTCCGGCTCGGCCTCTCCAACCCCTCTCGACCCGCCAGCGGCCGATGCATGATTGACTTCGGCTTTACTATGGCCGCCAACACCAGAATGTAACACAGATGAAGCG
>DAIDJI010000248.1 GCA_027451455.1 Planctomycetales bacterium
CGCCCAGACCGTCACGATCAGCGCGGCGCAGGGCGAGGGGCTCGACCGCCTCGAAGCCGCCGTCCGCGAGGCGCTCAGCGAACGGGCCCTGGATGCCGAGGTCGAGACAGGCGTGGAGAACGGTCGCGTGCTCGCCTACCTGGCCCAACACGCCCAGATCCACGATCGGACCTACGCGGAGGACCGGGTGCTCTTGCAGTGTCGGATTCCTCGCCGATGCCTCGATTTCCTGTACGAGAACGGCGTCCTCATCCGCGAGAACGGCGAGCGGCTGCACGCGTCCTGATCGATCCGCGAGGAAGATCGACCTCGCCTCGCGGATCCATTCATCGCGATGGGACGACAGAGCGAAAGGACGAAACGGAGCGAGTGAGTCCCTCCATTTCGTCCTTTCGCTCTTTCGCGTTTTCGTGATCGATTCCCGTATGGCCGCCCTTCGGTCCAGGCCGTTCGCCGAGATGCCGGCGACATCGATCCCGGCCTTCTTGCGGAATCTTACGGGTCTCGATTCCAGGGATCATGGGGCCACGCCAGATCGATGCCCACAACGCGGCGCCTCGCACTTCGGCGGCCAGACGCCGTTCGGGGTCCTTTCGCGGCGATCCCTACCGAAAATCCGTCCCGACTCGCAAGCCAGTGTCCCGCGAGAACGGAACGAAACGGAAGGCGACTTCGGCTTATCAGATCCGATTCCGAAGCTCCCGGCAGGACCTCGTAACCTCCCAGCAGCAACCGCCCCGAAAATGGCTGCGCGGGCGTGAACCGGTATCCTTCCTCCTCCGGCCAGAACACGAAATTTATGCCCTGGATTAGCCGAGTGAAATGATGCTCGTTGAGATGGAGGCCCAGCCGATCATAGACATGCACCTGATTGTTGCGATGCCCATACGGGGCCGGTGGAGCTGGGTCCACGATCCGATCCGGCTGGTCGAGGACGGCCCACAAGCTCGTTGGCTGGACCGCGGCCGTGATTTCGATGCCGTTGATGACCGTCCGATGTAACTCGACGATCACCTCGACCACGAGCGGGGCCTCCGTGACCTAATTCCCTGCCCCTGCTCGGCTCGGTCTGGACTCGATCCGAAACCCCACGCCGACCGTCTCGCCGACGATCCTGCGCGTGATCGGACCGGTCTCATCCACCTCAAACGGTCGTGCGACGCTGTTGCCGGCAACGTCCTCCAGCTCGGTCCCGACGACCAACCGATACGTTCCGGCTCGCCAGGGTTTCTCCGGCCGGAATCGCCAGGTCATCTCACCCTTCTCGACCTCGATCGAGCCGCCCAGGGGACGGTCGGCGGCCTCTCGGACCGCGATCAATCGGCCCAGCAGGGCCCGGTCGAGCGGGTCGGGGAAGCGGACCTCCAGAGCATCGCGGGTATCGGGGGCAGGTGGCCGAATCGTCCACGTCTTCGGGTCGGGCGAGGTCTCGTCGGCCGGACCGGCGCGGAAGGCTTTTCGAAAGCCCGAGGCCAGCGGACGGCCCTCCGCATCCGGCCAGCCGGGATCGATCGCCAGGACGTACGACCGGCCCGATTGCAGGACCGGCCCGACCTCCTCCCGCGGCTTCAATCCCCGCTTGATCCGTCCCGGATCGATCAGAAGTGTGAACCGCCGACCGTCCGGCGACCAGAGTTCCTCCTCCAGTTCCAGGAACGGGTCCGCGATGGGATGACCCGACTCGTCGAGTAATCGAATGTGTCGATAGGCCGAGCCCCGACTCATCGGGGCCGTAAAGTGGATGTAGAACCTGAGCAAGTTCTCGGGAAGGACGTCGGGCGTCGGGTAGACGGCCGAAACCTGCGAGGCAGGACCGCTCGACGACCGGTCGATCGAAAGCTCAGCCGTCATCCCCGGCCGGGCCTGGCCGGACGGGTCGAACTGGGCCCGGTAGCGTAACCCCGGCTCGATCGGGAACCGAGGGTCGAAGCGGAGGACATCGCCCGAGAGGCGATACGTCCCCAGTAATGCCGGCGACTCTTGCGGTGCCTTCGGATCACGGACCACCCGGACGACCAGGAACGATCGCCATCGCTCCGGCGTCATCTCGGAAATTGGAATCCGGCGAAGGGCATCGGCATCGAGTCCGGCCGCCTCGACGACGATCCGCGAGGGATCGCCGTCGCGCGGCTGGATCGAGAGCCGGGGACCTTCCGCCATCGCGGAGGGCGCGGTCCCGGCGAGGATCAGCGTCCAGCAGAGGCCGAGCTTGAGCCGGCTCATGGCAGGTCGATGGTCTCGAGGTCCATCTTGCCCTGGTTTTCGGTGAGGATCACGGCACGTCGGTCGTCGAGCTGGTCCATCTGGACCACGCCCTTGAGGCTTCCAATGGTCTCGTAGCCGAGTCCGCGGGTCCCGCCGCCCTTGACGGGTTCGGTGATCGCCTCGGCCGTGCCGGCCCCCTCGGTCCGAATCTTCATCACGCCCCGGCTGTTGTTGGTCATGAAGATGTAATCCTTGCCGTCCTTCCGGTAGACGATCATGTCGAGCGGACGGTTGCGGTTGCCGAGCTCGGCGATGGTCGTCCCCTTCACGTGGGCGCCGGCCTTCAGCGCCGAGACGGGCACCTTCACCAGAGGCGTGCAGGTGTAGGCCGCCATCAGGTACGGCTGGTTCTCGATCCGGTAGGCGGCGAAGGTCCGGATCGGCGACTTCGTCTCCAGCCGGCCGTGGGCGCCATGGTAGATTTCGATCGAGGCGCCATCGGCTTCCTCGCCCCCGAACGGGAACGGGATAGCGATCAGCCGGGACGAAAACTCCTCGTTCGAGAGACCGGCCAGGAAGACCCGTCCGTCAACATAAGCCAGGTCGGTGATCGACTCGTTCCGGAGCGACTGGCCTCGCTCCTTCTTGTCGGGCGACGGAGCGTTCGGAACATTCGTCCGAGCGAACCGGATGTTCTCCAGCGAGAGTTCCTCGGGCTGGCCCGAGGCGTTGATCCGGACGATCATCGGGATCGCCTCAGGGCCCCGGCCTCGGGCGATCGAAAGATAAACGTTCCCCGAAAGCGGGTTGACGGCCAGATCGTTGATCTGGATCTGCCCCGCCTTGGTGCCAAGCATGTCGGCAACCTTGCCCGCGAGGTTCTCGACCTTCACGGCGCGCTTTTCGGTCGCCCTGGCGTGATCGCCGGTGTCGATCGCGAAGAGGGCGGCGCCCCGGGTGTCGCCGACGAACAGGATGCCTTCGGGCCCGAAGGCCAGTGGGCCGGCGGACTTCAGTTCGGCATTGCCTTGTTTGAGGCTGGCCGTGGGTTCTGCCGCCGCCGCCACCGCGGCACACAGGCAGATCCCGGCCAGCGCCCCGAACGCCACGCAAGCTCTCGTCATCGGTGGTCCCTCCTGGGTCGGTGCAGGATCGCGATTCGCTCCGGCGCGATGCCGGACAACGATCGTAGCGACGATTATGGCGCGCCCGTCCCGCGATTCAAACGATTCCGTCCCGTTCTCGCGTGTGATTTTTCTGGAGGATGACGCCTACTTCTCTTAGGATGGATCGAATCACCGTGCCACCATCCTCGCTCGATGGAACCGCCGGGAGTTGGACTTATGAACGCTCTCGTTCCGCTCGCCCTGGTCCTGTTCGCCGCCGGTCGAGAGGATGCGACGGCTCCCAAACCCGATGACCTGGCTGCCTACCGAAACCTTGCGAAGAGCGCCGGGAAAGATCCCGCGACGCAGGTGAAATTAGCGCTCTGGTGCGAGGCGCACGGGATGTCGACCGAGCGGGTCAAGCATCTCGCCAGGGCCATCCTGCTCGATCCCTCCAACACGCTGGCCCGCGGCCTGATGGGCCTGGTCGCCCGCGGCGGGAAATGGGAGCGGCCCGAGGACGTCAGCCGCAAGGTCAACGAGAACCCGGCACTCAAGGCCCTTCGTGAGGACTACTTCCAGCGCAGGGCTCAGACGCCCGACCGGGCCGACGACCAGTGGAAGCTGGCCCAGTGGTGCGACGAGAACGGGCTAAAGGAAGAGGCGATCGCCCATTATCACGCCGTCTTAAGGCTGGATCCCCATCGGGAGGCCGCCTGGCGGCACCTGGGTTATAAAAAAGTCAAGGGCCGGTGGGTCAAGCCCGAGCAGCAGGCCGCGGCGAAGCAGGAGGCCGAGGAACAGCATCAAGCCGACCGATACTGGAAACCCCTCCTGGAGCGAATGCGATCCGGGTTGTCCAGCCGAGAACGGCAGCGTCGCGAGCGGGCCGAGGCGGATCTCGCTCGTCTGAACGACCCTCGCGCCGTGCCGATGATCTGGGCTGTCTTCGTGACCCGTGGCGCGGCGGAGCAGCCGGTCGCCGTCCGCGTGCTGGGTCAGATCGATTCACCGGGAGCCTCGCGGGCCCTCGCCACGCTCGCGATGTTCAGCAAGTCTGGTGAAGCCCGGAGCCGGGCGATTGAGTTGCTCCGTCGGCGAGACGCCCGGGATTTCGCTCCGGCGCTCGTCGCGATGATCCGCGACCCGATCAAGTACGAGGTCAAACCGGTACAGGGGCCAGGAAAGGCCGGCGAGCTGGTCATCCACGACGGCACGGTCAAGCGCGAGCGGATCTACACGCCCCTCAACGAGCCGAATTTCGTGCTCGGACCGAACGACCAGCTTATCATCGATCCGAATACCGGCCTGCCGGCCGTCTCGCGGATGCTGGGCTATATCGTTCCGAGTCAACCCCTGGGAGGGTTCTACGCCGGATCGCTACCGACTCAATTCTATTTCGGCAGCCCAGCCAGCGCCGGGCATATCTCTGGCGTCCTCCACCAGGCCGGGGTTCCGACCGCACAGAGCCAGAACCTGGGACAGCGGATCGCCGCCAACGCCCAGTCCTCCTTGAACCTGGCGACGGCGCAGGCAAATTCTGTAGGGGGTGGATTCGGCGCCGAGGTTGCACCGGCCGAGTATCTCGAGATCCCGATCGGTCAGATGGAGCTGGACGCCATTCGATCGGCTCAGGTCGCTCGGATGCAGATGCAAGGAGATGTCCGCGCCATCGACGCCTATAACGCCCCGATCCGGGAACGGAACCGGCTGGCGCGTCAGGTGCTTTCCAGGACCGTGGGAATCGACCACGGCGACAACCATTCGGCCTGGATGAAGTGGGTCGTGGATCTCTTCGGCTACGCGATGCTGGCCCAGAAGTCGGACTCGCGGGAGACCACCGTCATCGAGCAGGTACCACTAGCTTATCAGCCTCAGGCCATGCCTACCTTGCAGGAGGGTCTGGCCCTATCGCCGTTGATGAGCATCGGCCATGGCGCCTGCTTCGCGGCCGGAACGCCTGTCCGAACGCTCGAAGGATTCCGCCCGATCGAGACCCTTCGCGCCGGCGACCTGGTACTCACTCAGGATGCATCGTCCGGCGAGCTCCAGTATCGGGCGGTTGTGATCGCCTATCACAACCCGCCGAATTCCACCTACCGAATCGGACTGAAGACGGGCGAGGCGATCGTCGCGACGGGCATCCACCGGTTGTGGCAGGCCGGCAAGGGCTGGACGATGGCCCGTGACCTCAAGCCCGGTGACGTCCTCCGCGCCCTCTCCGGCATCGCAAAGATCCAGTCGGTCGATCCCGATCGTGTGCAGCCGGTCTTCAACCTCAAGGTGTCCGAGGGGAATAGCTACTTTGTGGGTGAGATCAGCGTCCTTGCTCACGACAACAGCCCGGTAGAACCGGTCGCCGAACCGTTCGACGCCCTCAGGCCGATCGACGTCGTGACCGCCCCGGCTACCCCGACACCCGCCGCGTCACCGAAGCCTGCAAGCTCCGGGCACCACCGTTCGATGCTCGGACACTGAGCCCAGGCCCCCGAGGAGACCAATCCATGTTCGCGATGGCCCTGCTCTGCCTGGGACTTGTCGACAGCGGCGGCCCCGCCTCGGCCGATGTTTCCACCTACCGGGAGGCAGCGGCGAAGGCCGGCAAGGATGCCTCGGCGCAGGTGAAGCTGGCTCTTTGGTGCGAGGCGCACGGGATGTCGGCCGAGCGGATGAAGCACCTCGCCGCTGCGGTGGCTCAGGACCCTGGCCACGCCCTGGCCCGCGGCCTGATGGGCCTGGTCGCCCGCGGCGGGAAGTGGGAGCGGCCCGAGGACGTCAGCCGCGAAGTGAAGGACGATCCCCGGCTCAAGGCCCTGCGAGACGAATACTTCCAGCGCAGGGCTCGAGCTCCCGACAAGGCCGACGACCAGCTCAAACTTGCTCAGTGGTGCGACGAGAACGGCCTGAAGGAAGAGGCGAACGCCCATTACCGGGCCGTCATCCGCCTCGACCCAAAACGCGAGTCGGCCTGGCACCGTCTCGGCTTCAAGAAGCTGAAGGGGCGGTGGGTCAAGCCCGAGTGGCAGAACGCGGCGAAGAAGGAATTCGAGGAGCAACACCGGGCCAACAAGCGCTGGAAGCCGATCCTGGAGCGAATTCGATCGGGGCTGGAAAGCAAGGAAAGGGAGCGTCGCGAGCGGGCCGAGGCTGAGGCGCTCCAGGTGACCGACCCGCGCGCCGTGCCGATGGTCTGGGCCGTCTTTGTCCCGCGCGGGGTCTCTGGCCAGGTGATCGCGGTCCGGCTGCTGGGGCAGATCGATGCGCCGGGGGCCTCACGGGCGCTGGCGATGCTGGCGCTCTCCGGAAAGTCGGGGGAAGTGCGCGGCCAGGCGGCACAGATCCTCCGCAAGCGCGACCTGCGTGACTTCGCACCGATCCTCGTCGCGATGATCCGCGACCCGATCAGGTACGAGGTCAAGCCGGTGCAAGGACCGGGGAAAGCGGGCGAACTGGTGATCCACGAGGGGACCGTCAAGCGAGAACGGCTCTACACGCCGTTCTCCGGACCGAACTTCACGATGCAACCAGGCGACCGGATCGTCACGGGACCGGATGGTCTTCCGGTGCTCGATCAGTTGGTGGGTTTCACGAACATAAACATAGGTAATACACTCACTGGCAACAGCTACATGAATCCTTTCAGTGGAATGTATCCCGGCATGGGCCTCGGCATCGCGGGGCCCGGCGCGACCGGACAACTCACCGGCATGCTGGAGAAGGCGGGGGTTTCCGCCGCTCAGAGTGCAGGAGTGGCCCGTACGATCGTCGGGAATAGCCGATCCAATCTGACCGCGTTCCAGAACTTGAGGCCCCGGGAAGGGTACTTTATCGCCGAATTCGGGAACTACCTGCAAATCCCGATCGGCGACCTCGAGCGTGACGCGCAGCTCTCGGCCCAGGTCGCGCGGATGCAACTCGAGGGCGATGTTCAGGCCATAGACGCTTACAACGCCCCGATCCTCAACCTCAACCGCCGAATCCGCCAGATCCTCAAGGATGTCGCTGGGGTCGATCCGGGCAACGATCGATCGGCCTGGACAAAATGGCTTGTCGACCTTTTCGGCTACGCGGCGAATCCTCAGAAAGCCTCTGCCGACCAGACGACCGTGATCGAGCAAGTCCCGCTCGAATACGTGCCGCAGGCGCCCCCACTGTCGATGACGTCTTCACTCCTGGGAGTCTCGTGGCACCACTCGTGTTTCGCCGCCGGGACGCTGGTACGGACACTCGATGGCTTACGCCGAATCGAGACGCTAGCGGCCGGCGACCAGGTCCTCAACCAGGACCCGACCTCAGGAGAATTGCGATACCGAGCCGTCGTCACGGCCTTTCACAACCCGCCGAACAGTACCTACCGCATCCGGCTGGAATCCGGCGAGGCAGTCGTCGCCACCGGCATCCACCGTCTCTGGAAGGCCGGC
>DAIDJI010000249.1 GCA_027451455.1 Planctomycetales bacterium
GAGCAAGTTCGACAGCTCGAAAGACAGCGGGCGACCGTTCGACTTCCCGATTGGCGGCCGTCGAGTCATCAAGGGATGGGATGAGGGTGTCGCCGGTATGAAGGTCGGCGGCAAGCGCGAGCTGATTATCCCGCCCGATCTCGGCTACGGCGCCCGGGGCGCCGGCAACGTGATCCCGCCAAACGCCACGCTCTTCTTCGAGGTCGAGCTACTCCAACTCCAGTGAGTCGCGTCCTGGCCCGGGGATCACGGCGAAGTTCAAACAGCCACCCCCGGGCCCTCTCTTCGGATTGACCCATTTCTGAGACTCGGTAATCTAACGCCTCGACTTGAGCCCTTCTCACCTCCGTTCTCGGTTTTTCTCTATCACTGGCGATCCGACGAGCGTCTCGTCCGCGGGCGAGATCGTCTCGGTCGCATTCGGCGATCGCTGATCCCCATCCTTGGGCTCGTTTCTGGGAGAGATGAAGTGACGGTACGCAACGGTGTCAACGTCGGGATTTTTCTCCGGGTCGCCTTCGCCGGGATCGCGGCCCTGATGGGCGTCGAGGCGAAGGCCGCTGGGATCTTCCGCGACCTGACCCCGATCGATCGTTCGCAGCCGATCCTGCTCTCGCAGGCCGGTGACGCGATCACGCTTCGATCGCCGGGCCACCCCGGCGCGAGGCTGGCGTCCTCAGTGCCGCCAGCCTACCTGGCCTTTTCACTTCACGGCGGTGAGCACATTCCGGCGAAGACGCCGATCTTCACCACCAGCTCGCAACAGGGCATCGGGCCGCTCGACCTGACTCCCTCGCTCCAGCCGACCCTCAACGCCGACCTTCTCGCCGCCCGGGGCGCCCTCGTTCACGCGCCCGACGGGTCATATGCTGTTGCCATCCTCCCCAGATACGCCCGTACCCTGGATAGGCAAGGTGCGGCCTCGGGATCATCGCCCACGACCACGCTCGCCTCGATTTTCGGTCTCACTCCCCAGGCCAACTGGACCATCCAGGGAATCCCCTCGAACAGGCTCACCCAGTGGATCAAGACCGGTACGAACGAAGTCAACCATCTCACCTCGCTCGGCCTAAACCGGATCAGCAAGACGATCGGGGTGAAGATCACTCCGGTCCCGACGACCGCGAACACCTCGACCACCACAACGGCCGCCGCCCAAACGCTGATTCCGTCAGGCCCGACAACGCCATCACCGGCCCCCGAGGCTTATGCGACACCCGAGCCCGGCACCTGGCTCGTCTTCGGGCTGATCGTCGCCGCCGGGACACTCCGCCACCGGCACATTAGTTGCGACCTGGACAAGTGACCTAAAATGGAGAGGGGAACACTACTCCCTTTCCGACGAGTCGACCGCCCCTGATCCGGGCCTGCCAGCGCCTGGGCCGGAGATTGCATCGAAATCGAGAGACGTTCGACAGCATCTTGGTTCATTCGCACGTATCCACGGGTCACTACTAGCCTCTCGTGCTAGCCGGCCCGTGCGCCAACTGCGCGGAGCGACATTGAAGGATCTTACGTTGGTTCTTTGCAACCCGCGACCCGGCGCCTCGTCGGGTACGTAGAAACATCAAGGGGCAGCAGCGACGGGGTCGAAAGAGTAGTAATGACCTGTCATGGCTCCTCTGGCCGCTCCATCCCATGGGCCTCGCACCAGGCCCAGCTCTCCATGAGGTCGTCATGCTGCCGATCGACCTGCGCGAGCCGATCAACGCCATGAGTCACGGGGCCGGCATGTTGATGGCAGTCCCCGTCACATGGCTGCTATGGAATCACTGCAGAAACCGGAATCCCTGCGCAGCCTCTCGGGTCTGCGGGACTGCTTCCCGTTGCGCCCCGACCGGACGCCGATGCCAGGTCGCCCGGCATCATCAGCTCAAGACGCTCTCGGTGCTGGTCTTCGGAACGACACTAACTTTCTGCTACGCCGCCAGCGCACTATTCCACGGCGTACCGTACCAGGGCGCCGCGCTGAACCCATTCCAGAGACTGGACCACATCGGAATCTACCTTCTGATCGCCGGGACCTACACGCCGATCGTCTGGTCGATGCTCCGCGGGAGATGGCTCTGGGGCACCCTCGGGATCGTCTGGGCCATCGCCCTCACCAGCGCGGTCCAAATTTGGTACGGCGGTGTCTTCCCGGTCTGGATCGCCACACCGATCTACCTGGCGATGGGTTGGGGCTCCCTGTTCTGCTATAGAGAACTGGCGCGGACCTACTCGCATCGAACCCTGCTCCCCCTGCCGATGGGAGGCGTCTTCTACTCCGTTGGTGCCGCGATCAACCTCGCGAAGTGGCCGATCCTCCTGCCCGGCATTCTCGGCGCGCATGAGCTATTCCACCTGTTTGTCATCGCCGGGAGCGCCAGCCATGTGCTCTTCATGACTCAGGTCGTGATCCCCGCTCCCTGGCCCGGTCTGGCACCAACGTCCGCCCGATCGCAGCCCATGCCCGCCCTCCTCCTGCGATGGGCACGCGCCATGCTAGGCCGCCGATTCCGCCAATGGATGCTTGCCCTCCCGCACCCTCAATGGCTTGAACCCATACTTGTCATCGAACCGCTTCCTTCCGATACTCCGCGCAAGCTCGCTTAGGTTTGGGAGATTCCGACTCCTGATAAAGCGGTCGCCGGAGCAGTTTCTCAGGGCTGCGCCGGCTTTTTTTTGCGCACAGAAGTGACTTTCTAAGCGAAGCTGCCTCTAGAGAGCCTGATTTGGCGTCCACACAGATGCTGCGACCTCAGAAATGGAATCCAGACTGGAAGGTGAGGCATTCGCTGTCTATAACAGTACATGTCCTGAAAACGGATCCCGATGTCCAAAAGATGCGAATTTCTGAGGTGGGTTTACGATGATCTCTCAAACGGCCGAATATGCCCTGCGAGCGGTGGTTTACCTGGGTAGCCAGACAGGTCGGCCTACTACAACGCAACGGATTGCGGAGGCGACCCAAGTTCCTGTTGGATACCTATCGAAGGTCTTGCAATCGCTGGGGAAGGCAGGATTGGTCGAGGCGCAGCGTGGATTGCGAGGCGGATATGTGCTGGCTCGGCCAGTGGACGAACTAACCGTGCTGGAGGTCATCCATTCTGTGGACCCGCTTCAGCGGATCGTGGAGTGTCCTCTTGGGCTTCAAGCGCACGGCGAGGAGCTTTGCTCCCTGCATCGATGCCTGGATCACGGCATTGCTCAGGTGGAGACACTGTATCGGGACATGACGATCGAAAGGTTGATCCGGGAGCAGGGCGCCGACCGCAAGCCTCTTTGCGAAAGAGAGATGAGCCTCTCGACGGCGAGTGAGACGAACGGCAATTCAAACCGCGGATGGTAAGCTTGCCGGCACGATGCGTTGCCCCTGCCATGGTCGTTGCGATAATTTGAGAGTGTGCGTCGAGACGACCGGTGAACAGCGAGTAGCGGGGGCCATCGCGTGGCCGTGACGGATTTTGCGAATCGGGATTGGGGCATCGCCCTGGCTATATGCCTAGGCCTGATGCTGATGATAATTGGAACAGCGAAGACTGCCCGAGGCCAGGAGATCCGGCGTGGGACCTCCGTTCCATCAGCCGTTGTCTCGGAGGGCCCGAGCGATCCGGCCTCGACCGACGTCGAGCCGGTCCCTGCTGATTCGACCGGTGAAGGGACCCAGTCGATGACCGGCTGGATCATCCGCGGCTCCGGTTACATCGGGCTTATCATCCTGTTCATGTCGTTCTACCTCTTCGCCTTGGTGGTTTGGATGTTCCTGCACTACCGTGCCGCGGTCGCCGTGCCCCGGGGAATGGTGGAGGAACTCGAGGATCTGCTCGATCGGAGCCGGTTCAAGGAAGCGTACGAACGGTTGGCAGAGGACGATTCGTTCCTCGCTCAGGTGCTGCGCTCTGGGGTCCGCAAGTTGCCGAACGGGCTTGACCCCGCCCGTCGCGCGATGGAACTGGCGAACGAGGATGTCACGATGCAGATGGAGCATCGGACGACTTACCTGGCGACGGTCGGTACGCTCGGGCCGATGATCGGCCTCGTGGGGACCGTCTACGGGATGATCAAGTCGTTCCAGGTGATCGCTCAGGCGGGCGCGTCGCCACAGGCGAGCGACCTCGCGGCGGGAATCTCGACGGCGCTCTTCGCGACGCTGGAGGGGATCGCGATCTCGATCCCGGCGATTTACTTCTATGCGATGTTCCGCAATCGGATCGCGCGGCTCTCGCTGGAAGTGGGGATGATGGCCGATCCGCTCCTGGAACGGTTCGGGCCCGGCGTTCAGACGAGCCGACTTGCCCCATCCGCTGGTGCAGGCCCTTCGTCCACTTCCCCGCCCTCGCCCTCGCCTCACGCTCATCCGTTCGCAGTCAACGCTGCGATCGCCGCGGGCTCCACCCAGCCTGGAAGTGGACCACTTCGAGCCGCCCTCCCGTCCTCAGGCTCGTCACACGTCGACGATTGAGTCAGCCGTGGCCCCGCACCGCCCAACCCGATTGCAGGAGGCCCCATGCCGAGCCACCATCGACGTTCCTCGCTTTCATTCAATCCAAACCTCACCCCACTACTCGATGTCGTCCTCCAGCTCATCACCTTCTTCATGATGCTGGTCCACTTCAGTTCGCGCCTGGAAGGAGCCAACAAGGCGATCCGCCTGCCGATAGCGCCGGCCGCTCTGCCGGGATCGGACCTAACGTTCGACCGCCTGACGGTCACGATGGACGCTCAAGGCCGACTTCAGGACGGCGGTCAGTGGCTAGAAGCGGAAATGGCCTCGACCTGGTGGGCTCAGCAGGCGCAGATTCGGCGCGAGGGTCTGAAGGCCATTCGCGGGAAAGGGCCCCCGATAGAATCCGATGAGTTGCCCACGATTGTGATCCTTCGGGCCGATCGAACCGCCTCGTACGGCTCAGTCCGGCGGGCCCTCGCCGCCGCGCAGGATCAAGGGTTCGCCCATTTCAGCCTTATCGTACTGAGGAGGCACGGCCGATGAACTTTGGCGATGGGATCGGCGCCGGCGGGGGCCTGGTCGGAGGGTGGCCCCTCTCTGGCCCCGAGCGAGACCCGACAACCGCCCGGAACGAGGTGGTCGCTCCCGATCTGCCTCGATCGCGACGCTACCGACCGACTGCCCCCGAAGAGGTCGCTTTTCCCGTCGCGCCCATGCTCGACATGGCCTTCCAACTCCTGGCCTTTTTCATCCTGACCTTCAAGTCCCCGTCGGACGAGACGCACCTCGACCTCGACCTCCCCACGACACCCGCCGCGCTCCCCGCCGCCGCCGAGGGGCGAGCCCGCCCCCGAGAGCTTCGTCGGGCCGATACCGACCTGGAAAACGATCTGCTTATCCGCGCCGAGGCCAACGACCTGGGCGACCTGAAGAACCTTCGACTTGGCGAGGCGACCGTCCCCGATCTCCCAACTCTCAGTCGACGACTTCGCCAGTATGCCCGCCTCCTCGATGGACGTTCCCTTCGCGTTCGACTGGTCGCCGACGATCGCCTCCGCTACGAACCGGCGGCTCAGATCATCTCTACTTGCTCGGCAGCGGGTGTCTACTCGATCCGGCTCTCGCCGACCGGCGGACCACCGCCGATCGGTCCAGCGTTGAGCCGCCAGAGGTCCTCGAGATGATCGCCCGGAACACCTCGATCGTAGTGCTGGCTGCCATCATCCCAGGCCTCGCCGGGGCTCAGAACACTACTGCCACCAGCGATCGACTGGGCCTCGGCGACCTCTCGGCCTATGCCAAGGCGCTGAAGGGGCAGCCGACCGCCAGCGTCATGCAACCCCTGCACGAGCCAGTTGAGGTCTCGTTCCGTAACCTGTGGAACCACCCTTCCGAATATCTCGGCCACCGTGTGATGATCCGGGGGCGGCTCGAACGGACCTTCCGCCAGGGGACGGTTGGCGAATTCCCTCCCCTGGCGGAGTCGTGGATCTTCTCCAAAACGGGTGACCCATTCTGCGCCGTCTACCCCCTGTCCTCTGGTAATCCTCGACAGACCACCGGCCAACCGGTCCGTTTCACAGGGACATTCCTTCGGACCATCCGATATGGGGCCAGCGACGGTGATCGATTGGCACCTCTGATCGTCGGCGACCAGCCCCCGGCTCCTGACAATCCGAACCGGGCCGATTCGCCCGAGAGCCATCCCCGAGAGGCCGGAAGGATCGAGTCCGGCAACCCGTCGCTCGCCCTCTGCTTGATCGCAATCGCAGCGATGCTGGTCGCGACCCGCCATGTCCGCCTCTCACGCCAACGGACTCGCACTGGCCCGGGGCGCTCCCCCGATCCCGCAAACCCGTCACTGCGATTCGTTGACTCTCCTGACGAGCGGCCGTGATCCCTTCTGATCAGGGGACGACTTACATCAACTCCGGCCAAGACCATCTCCCGTACGATCCGAATCGAGCCGGCCCGTCCGACGATTCCCCGTTATCCCGCCGCCGGCATGAACCGGAGAACCAGAGCCTTCCGAAGACTCGGGATCAGGCAGGTGGAACGTGATAGCGCCGTCTCCATCCACCAGAAACCAGGCTAGGCACGATCGACACGTACCCAGCAACCGATCGGGCAACCGTTCGTCCGGCTGATGAAGCGAGAGAGTCCTGGCGCAACTCGGGCAGAGAATCCGGGCGGAATCCTCATCCTCGGATCCGCCTGGGCTGTTCGAAAAATGAGACCGTACGGCGGTCATCGGCGTACCTCCAGGCGGTCAGTGCAGGGGTCATGCACACGGCCCGCGCTGACATCCTCCGTGATGAGATGTTTCGGGGAGCAACTGATAGGTTTAATCATTGTATTCAAAACCGCCTTGGTATGGCAATAGATTTCCCGGTAAACCGCTTAAAAATGCGGGACAAAGAAAGTGCGAGGTCGCTCACGTTTTTGGCCATCTCCGGTACATCACGAGGAGGGCTGGCGTCTGTCATCACATTTTTTTGCATCAGGGTTGCGAAAGGCCCAGCAATGCGGGATGATCGAATAGTGAAGGATGGGTCTGGCGACGAGGCCTATTGGATTCTTCCGTCGACCGGCATGGACTTACTGTAAGAGTCCCACCGGAAAGGTGTCCACCATGAGGCATCTCTCGATTCTGGGGACGACGGTTTGCACGGTGATATTCCTGACGCTTCCGGCGGCGGGGCAAACTGGCACCCCTCTGATCGCGCGGGCGAAGCGACCTGAGGCCAGCATTCCACCTCCGCCGCTTCCGTTGATCCATGCGCACGGGTCCGTCCATACTTCGATATCGACGGGTCGGATGGGAACGGGCCGGAGCCTATCGAGGAGGCGATCGGGACGGAGTGCCCCGCTACCCCCGCCCCCAATCCCAATTGGTTCTTCGTTCGCGGCGAGTGGACGTAGTGAGCCGGCCATGGTCGGAATGGACTCGTCGGGACGGATAGACCGGTCGGGCCATGTGGTCGGATTCTACCCGAGTATACGTGGAAGGACGCCGGTCACATCCAATGCTTCGGTGGCTCGCAATGTCCCGTCGAATACCTCTGTGCGCGAGAATCCACAAAGTAAGGCCTATCCGCATTAATTCAATCGGTTTCCGCCCCGACTGGTCCGCCCGGTGGAAGCATCGACGCGAGGGGGCATGCTTCACATCGTGGAACGGTGACCCGGCAGAAATGCGAGGCCAGCCAAGTCATCCCGGCCGCCGCCTCGCCAAGTCGAACCGAGTCATTGCCAGCG
>DAIDJI010000250.1 GCA_027451455.1 Planctomycetales bacterium
CAGGCTCCGGACCGCCGAGGCGCGGGCGAGCGTGAAGAGTTGCTGGTCCATCGTGTCGAACAGCCAGCCGAGCGAAGCGACCAGGAAGACGAACCACTGATATCCGGTCAACCCCCTCCACCAGGCGCCCGAGGGTTCGATCGATGGCGGAGGAGGGGTCGCGTCGCCGATGTGCATGGGGGCTCTCCTGGCCTGGGTGGGATGCGTGGGGGTGATGAGGACCACGCCCGCCCTTCGAGAACACGATGAAACCACGGCGGAAGCCTGGCCGCAACCAGGCGGTCCCATTTTGACGGATCCCTCGCGGAATGGGCCACTGGTCGCGTAAGATCGTCGCCATGCGAGTCCTGACCCGGATGATCCTGATATTTTCGATCGTGCTGGTTGCACTGCTCGTCGTCGGCCTCCGGACGGGCCGGATCCCGACCGGTATCCGGGGCGAGTGGGAGTGGCTCCGGCTCGGTGAGAAAGTCCACCTACACTGGGCTTCGATGGCCCTGGGGGCCTCGGGGGTCGCCGTGTACTCGGTGATGGCCGGGCTCGGGTATCGATCTCTGCGGCAAGCGGCGACGACCACGAGGGAAGCTCTCTGGCTCGCCGGCCTGCTTGTCGCCGCGATCGCCGTGCAGGTCGCCATCCCGATCGGGGCGCCTTATGGGTATGGCCTCACCCGGTGGGCGCTCGTGAATTATCTACCTGGATCGAGCGGGTATTTTCGGATCGCCCGAGACCGGGCAGCGCCTGATCCGATCCGGTTCCTCGCTGAGTATCCGGTCTGGATCGAGTCGCAGGATTCACTCCACATCGGCACCCACCCGCCGGGGCTGATCCTCGCCGAATGCCTGCTGCTCTCGACGATGGAACGTCACCCGGGTCTCGCCGAATCCCTTACCGACTGGATGCCCGAACCGGTTCAGACGGGGTTTCGTTCCCTGAGCCCGCCGCCCCGTCGCCACGAGCGAGCCGCTCTCTTCGTGACGGCGCTGATCACGCTCGTCGCCTGCGCAGGGACGGTCGTCCCGCTCTACCTGCTGGCGAGGTCGTCGATGCCGGCGCACGCGGCCTGGGCTGCCGCAGCGCTCTGGCCCGTGGCGAGCGCCGCCAACCTCTTCCAGCCCGACGCCGACACCGCCTACCCGCTCCTTTCGACGGCCGCCTGGGCGCTGGCCGCATGGTCGGCCCGATGGACCGGCCGTCGATCGGCGTTCGTCCTCGCCGCGGCCTCAGGCATTGTCATGGGGTTGGGGATGGCCTTCACTCTGGCGTTGCTGCCGGTCGGTCTCATCGTGGCGTTGATCGTCGCGACCGATTCCTCGGTTCGCCCCGTGCGTCGGATCGGCCTGATTGCCGCGACAGGCGTGGGTTTCCTGGCGGTCGTGCTGGGCGGATGGATCGCCTCGGGGGCGAATCCGTTCGTGATCTGGTCGTGGAACTTGCACCACCACGCCCGTTTCTACGACGAATATCCGCGAACGTATCGCGTCTGGCTCTGGGCCAACGGGATCGAGCTGGCGATCGCGATCGGCCTGCCGACCGCGGTCTGGGCGATGGTCGGGATGGTCTCACCCCGATCGCTCCCGCGTCCGGCCTGGGCGACCCTCGCCGTCCTGTTCCTCGTCAACCTGACCGGCCGGAACATGGGCGAGGTCGCCCGGCTCTGGCTCCTCTTCATGCCGCCGATCACAATCGCCGCGGCGAAGGGACTCGACCGCCTGGGAGTCGGACCCATTCCGGTCGCGATCACGACCGCGACGATTGGAGCGCAGACGCTGGCCCTCCAGGCGATGATCCAGGTCGTCTATCCGGTCTGATCGCCGATCAGAGTTTCAAGTAGATCCCGTTCCGCTCCAGGTATCGGACGAACAGATAGGTGATTGCGAAGAAGACGGCCAGTCCGATCGCTGCGTACCAGAGCGGCGAATCTCCGGGAATCACCGAGAGCACCGCCCCCTCGACCATATGGTGGATGACATAGGCCGCGAGCGGGTTCTGGCCGAACGTCCGGAAGAGGGCGACCCGCAGCCCGCCGACATCGCATAACGGGATGAAGAGCGCGTAAAGCGCCATCGCGAAGCCCGACGAGAACAGGGTGAACGGCAGGCTCACCACCTTCTTGTTCATCGACCAGTACGAATGCGGCCGAATGGTAGTGGGGGGCGGCTGGACGAACGGCGGCGTGGCGAGCATCGAGGCAATTGGACGCCCGGAGGCATTGCCGAAGGGAGGCCAGACCGGCGATGCGGCGACGTCGCGGACGACCGGCACCGAGGCCCGGTCCGTGTCATAAAGCGTCCCCAGGCAATTGAACGCGTATCCGAGCGCCATCAGGACCGCCCCCGCGCTGAGCATCCGGGCCGTCGACGACCATGGGCCGCAGCTCCAGACCACGTCGTAGGTGATCGTCCCGAAAAGCATCGGGATCGCCCATCCGATCGGCCCGAAAAAGCCGCCGTCCCACGCCGACCTTCCCGAAAGCCCGAGCCAGTCGTCCAGCCCGTTCGGTAGCCCGTAAACGAACGAGAAATTAAACACATAGGAGATCACGAGGTGAACGAGACAGCATCCGATCCATGCGAGCGTCCGGACCCGCAGGCTCGCGGCAACGACCGGTAGCACAAGAATCTGTGTTACGCCGATGATCGCGAGCACTTCCCAGAGATCGGCCTTGAGGAGCTGCAGGACGAATCGGGCGCCATCACCAGCGGACAGGTCGGCCCACTTCTTCGCGATCGAGAAATCCTCCTGGCCGTACATCACCATCGAGATCAGGACCAGGCCAAGGCTCCTGAGGATGGCGTGCGTGTAGGTGCGCCTCGGACCGTCGCGGCCGATCCGCTTCAGAACGCTCAGCCGGAAAGAGAACCCGGCGGCGAAGAAGAAGCTCGGCATGATCGTGTCGGCGTAGCTGAAGTACGGGTGTCCGTTGTGATGCTTGAGGACCTCGGGAAAGGCGGCCAGCCCTCCGACGAAGTTCACCAGAAACATCCCCGCGACGGTATAGCCGCGGAACTGATCCATCGACACGATCCGCGGCGCGGGCTTCTCTTGACCCATGATCGGGCGCCTCCTCGCTGGCCTGTCGGACATCGGCGGGGTCTACCGGCCCACCTCGGCCTGGGACGCTCGTGAGACTACGGGACGCGCGGGGGTCTTGTCGACCCTCCCTCGCCCGATCAAGGGCGATCCGGCCGATCGCGAAGGAGAGGGATTCACTCGAACCGGGCAGGAGGATGAGACGGGCCGAACCTCCAAATCTAGGCCCGACAACCCCTCTCGAACACGCTTTTTTCGGATTTTCTTGCGGTTTCTTGTAAAACCTCCCGATAAACCCGGCCATCGCCACACTCGGCCCCGCTCGATCTCCTTCGCCTGGTCAGCCCAGAGACGATCCCCTCCCCCGGTGCCGCGTCTCGCTTTTTTTCCGCATCCCGATCGATCTGGCTCATCAAGGCGTCCCTTCGGAACGGACGCTCTTGATTCACCATGCCGCCAGGAGGCACAGAGAAGATGAGGCCCATTCTGCCGACCCGCCTCGCAGGACATCGACGTCGGCCGCAATACGGCAAAACGCCATCGCCTCGGCGATGCAGCAGACGCTTCACGGCATTCATACCGAGGTCGTGAAGCGGATTCGGAGCCGGGCGGTATTCGTCGTTCGCTCGGCCTGAGCGGGGCCCCACCGTCCGCGAATCGCGCCGGCCTCCTTCGGGGGCCGCTGGCTGCAATTCATCTGGCCGTGGCGGTCGTACCGCCGGGGCGTGGGCTCGGGTTATAATCGGAGGCGGGTCGGATCGCCGGCCCGGAACCCGCTCGCCGCAACCTGCACCCGACGAAGTCATGCCGAGAATTGACAGGATCGACCTCCGGATCGTCCGACTGCCGCTGGTCCGCCCGTTCCAGACCAGCTCGAGCCGCAAGACGCACCTCGACCATATCCTCGTCCGGGTGGAGGGCGCGGACCTCGAAGGATGGGGCGAATGCGCCAGTCCGTCCGATCCGTATTACTGCCCCGAGACGACCGGGACCTGCTGGCAGATCCTCGAAGACTTCCTTGCGGCGGCGGTCCTCGGACGCGACTGGTCAACCATTGAGGAACTGACCGCACTGTATCGCCCGGTGAAGGGGAACCGGTTCGCCAAGGCTGGCCTGGAAATGGCGTGCTGGGATGCCCTTGCGCGATCGAGCGGCATCCCGCTCCACCGGATGCTCGGCGGGACGCGGCCAGAGATCTTCTCGGGCGTCAGCCTGGGGATTGAGTCGAGCGTTGACGTCCTATTCGATCAGATCGGGCGCTATCTTGACGAGGGCTATCGACGGATCAAACTCAAAATTGCACCGGGGTGGGATGTTGAAGTGGTTCGGAAGGTCCGAGAGCGATACCCCGAGATCCTGCTCCAGGTTGACGCCAACTCGGCCTACACGCTTGACGACCTTCCGACACTTCGGGCGCTGGACGACTTCGACCTTCTGCTGATCGAGCAACCGCTGGCGCACGACGACATCATCGACCACGTCCGGTTGCAGGCTGCGCTCAAAACGCCGATCTGTCTCGACGAGAGTATTCACTCGGCCGAGGACGCCCGGAAGGCGATCGAGATCGGGGCCTGCCGGATCATCAATATCAAGGTGAGCCGGGTCGGTGGCCTGCTGGAGGCGAAGCGCGTCCACGACGTCTGCCAGGCGAGTGGCGTCCCGGTCTGGTGCGGTGGGATGCACGAGTTCGGGATCGGAAGGGCGGCGAACGTCGCGATCGCGTCACTCCCCGGCTTCAACCTCCCCGGCGACGTCTCCGGGTCGGACAAGTATTATGCCGAGGACGTCGTCGACCCGCCGATCCTGGCCGATCGGGGGGCGATCACGATGTTCGAGGGCCCCGGCCTCGGCGTCGAGCCGATCCTCGACCGGATCGAGGCCCGGACCCTCCGCAGGCAATCGATCGAGCGGAACGCGAGGACGACCGGATGAATTCTCCCCCGATGCTGGAATTGCTGGAAACGCTGGTCCGCCACGAGTCGCCCAGCCGCGAGAAGCCCTCGCTCGACCGCCTGGGCGGCCTGCTCGCCGAGTTGCTTCGCGATCGAGGCGGAGCGGTCGAGAGGATCGCCAATCCTGAAGGCGGTGACCACGTCCTGGCTCGTTTTTCCGGGCCAGACGCGGTTCGTCCTGCGCTGGTGCTCGGGCATTTCGACACGGTCTGGCCGCTCGGAACGCTCGCGACGATGCCGTTTCGGATTGAGGAGGGTCGGGCGTACGGGCCGGGCATCTACGACATGAAGGCCGGGCTGACGATCTTCCTCGACGCGATCGCCGAAAGGGTCAAAAAACGCCCGCGTCCGATCTGGGCCCTGTTCACGTCGGACGAGGAGATCGGCAGCCCGAGTTCTCGGGCGCTGATCGAGGACCTGGCGAGGCAGTGCGCCTATGCCCTCGTCCTCGAGCCGCCGATGGCCGATGGGAGCCTCAAGACGGCACGCAAGGGGGTCGGGCGTTACCTCCTGGCGGTCGATGGGAAGGCCGCCCACGCTGGCGTTGCGCCGCAGGAGGGTCGAAGTGCAATCGTCGAGCTAGCGCATCAGATTCTGGACATCCATAAACTGCAAGACCTCGAAGCCGGGACGACGCTGAACGTCGGCGTGATCCGGGGCGGGACGACCACGAACGTGGTCCCAGCCTCGGCCTCGGCGGATATCGATGTCCGTTCGACCTCAATAGCCGAAGCCGAGCGAATCGACCTGGCCCTGCGTTCGATCCAAGCCGTGACGCCCGGAACGCGGCTCTCCATCTCGGGTGGGTTCAATCGGCCGCCGATGGAGCGGTCGCCGGCGGTCGTCGGGCTCTTCGAGCAGGCCAGGCGAATCGGCCTGACGCTCGGTCTGGAGCTGACCGAGGGCGCGACCGGCGGCGGGAGTGACGGCAACTTCACTGCCGCGACTGGATTGCCGACGCTCGACGGCCTGGGCGTCCTCGGCGCGGGTGCCCACGCACTCGACGAGCATATCGTGATCGAATCCCTCCCCGAACGCTCCGCGCTGCTTGCGGCGCTCCTCTCGGAATTGCAGGTCGAGTCATGACCGATCCGGAGATTACGATCCGACGCGCCGAGTCCGTGGCCGATTACCGGGCCTGTCAGGAAGCTCAGCGACAGGCCTGGGGGATTGCTGAGGACGGCTACCTGATCCCGATCGCCACGATGGTCGGCGCCAACCTCCACGGCGGTCTGGTCCTTGGAGCCTTCCTGCCGGATGGCCAGGCGGTCGCGATGTCGTTCGCGTTCCTCGGGCGAGTCAAGGGCCGGTTGTCTCTCTACTCGCAGCTCACGGGAGTGGTGCCGGGCTACCAATCGCAGGGGCTTGGCTATCGGATCAAGATCCACCAGCGCGATTTCGCAAGGTCTGAGGGGATCGGCGTCATTGCCTGGGCGTTTGACCCGCTCCAGGCCGGCAACGCCCATTTCAACCTCGCGCGCCTCGGCGCTACGGCCGAGCGCTATGTCGACAACATGTACGGCGCCCGTTCTGACGCCCTGAATTCGGGCGTCCCGACCGATCGCCTGATTGCCGAGTGGGCGACCGATCGCGAGGGCCCCCTCCCGGTCGATCCTGCCTGGGCACTGGCCCTTCCTCGCCTGGTGGAGTTCGATGGATCGGGCCCGGCGGTCCGATCGATCGAGTCGCAGCCGTCGTTCCTGATCGAGATTCCGCCCGACATCGCCCGGCTTCGGCGTGAGCATCCCGGGCTGGCCGAGCGCTGGCGGTCGGCCGTCCGCGAGGCGCTCCGATCAGGATTCGACCGCGGATACCGGGCGGTATCGGTCGTGCGCGACGATTCGACGGAGCAACGGCGTTCGTATTACGTCGTGGAGCGGCCGGCGGTACCCTCTCCTCGCAGGTGAGACGTTGTGACAAGATGAGGGGCGTCGGCCGACCTCCCTCGCGAACCACGACCCGACGGACGTCAGATGAGCCGAGGACTTCCCCCACGACTGGAGCCGTTCCACGGCCTGCGACGGGCACGCCGGACGCTTCGTCTGATGATCCCGCTGGTGCAGCTTGGCACACTAGGGGCCGGGCTCTCTGTCTTCCTCGACCAGTCGCGCTCGCTACTCTCTGACGCCCAGTTTACCTTTGGCGAGCGGAGTGTGATGGGGATCGTGGCGCTCTCTGCGATCGGCAGTGCCGTGCTGGCGGCCTGGGTCCTTGGCCGACTGATTGGGATCGTTGCCGAGACGATCGACGCGATGGCGGACGTCGCCGAGGCCTCAAGGCGGACAACCGAGCTGATCGAAACCCAGGTCGTCCCCGCGCTCTGGCGGATCGCTACCTCGCTCGAATCGACCGCGACGCCGACCGGACGAGACCGGAACGAGCCGGCGCCGAGGCGCCCGGCCAGGCCCTGAGGGTGGAGGTTCACCGGCAATGGACAAGGGCGTTCGCCTCCCGAACCGATCGCGATCTGAGCCGCCGTCCGAGGTTCCGCCAGGGAAGGAGCCCGAATCGGTCTTCGTCCCCTCCGAGGAGGTCGAGGAGCGCCGCTCGCGGCGCATCCTCTGGATCGGCGCGGGGCTCATGATGATCCTTGGAATCGGGGCTGTCGTGACGATGGTTTTCTGGCCGAGGATCAAACCGAGGCCGCTCGACGCCGTCGAGAAGGTCGC
>DAIDJI010000251.1 GCA_027451455.1 Planctomycetales bacterium
CGGCGGCCTGTTGATGGGGAACATGCTCACCCGTCGCCCGGACCTTTTCGGCGCGATCGTCTGCGGGTCTCCGCTGCTCGACATGAAGCGATACAGCCACCTGCTCGCCGGGGCGAGCTGGATGGGCGAGTACGGCAACCCCGACGTTCCCGAGGAGTGGTCGTTCATCCAGACCTTCTCGCCGTATCACAACGTCCGGAAGTCGACAAAGTATCCGCGGATGCTGATCACCACGTCGACGCGCGACGACCGGGTCCACCCCGGCCACGCCCGGAAGATGGCGGCGAAGATGCGGGAGCAGGGGCACGACGTCCTCTATTACGAGAACGTCGAGGGCGGCCACTCGGCCGCCGCCGACAACAGGCAGCGTGCCTTCATGGACGCCCTCGATTACACGTTCCTCTGGAACGAGCTGGGCCGCTGAACGGCCGGCTCACTCCTTCTTCGACCCGCCGGCGCCCTCGTCCTTCGGGGGCGCCGGCCTCGGCGGCGGTTCCTGCGAGGTCGATTCACCCCCGGGTCGATCGTCGGGCGGATTCGCCTCGTCGACGCCGTGCTCGATCGTGCGCTCGCCGAAGATCTTTTCGAAGTTCGGGAAACCGTAGCGCCTTACTATAGGCCCACTCATAAATAGAAGTCCTTAAGAGAGGAGTGGATGGGATCCTTGGCCTAGGGGAAGTAGACGAGATAATCCCTCAGCAATGTCTCCACGAAGAACTTCAGTCGGCGTCCTGCTGTAGTCGTCGCCCAAGCTTGCCACTCGGGAAAGCTGTACGAGAGTGGCCCATGCATTGGCATTGATCGGGGCCAGGGGTACTCGGGATTCGCATTTGTCGGCCCAGGAACCAGGTTCTGGATCTTCGAGGCGAGATCCCGGATGGCGGGCCATTGCAGGACAAATCGCCTCTCGCTGCTGTACCCGAACATCCGATGAAAATCCGACCGTCCAGAGGTGGCCAGGGCCCGAAGGAATGGCTCGAACGTATAATGCCCGCCGGTCGGAGGGCTCATCAGCCTCCAGAACCACACCTTGGACAGCTTCTCGGTACACATCTGAAGATAGTGAAGGCGGTGGCAGACGTCCTGGCGGGTCAACCTCCCATAGATGTCATAGTCGGATCGAGCTTGTTCGAGGAATAGCTGTTGAGGAAGATTGAGCGGCACCATTACCCTCGGACGATGACCTGATTGTCGCGGAATCGCCAGCCAGGAGGCAAGATTGAGTCGCCTTCCTGCTGGACGCGATCCCATTGATCGGATGTGATGTCAGCAACGAAAACCCGATAGGGCGGATCCATCTCGGGCGTAAAGTCGAGCGGCTCGATAGGTTGGGTGTCCGCCTGATTCAAGAACCGATTGACTTCGAGCAACCGAATCTCGTTCTCCGGGGCTCCCGTCGGGAGATAAACAACTTGCTCGAGCGCGGCGTCGGTGGAGAGGTGACGCCGTGCGAGCCAATGGGCGAACTGGTCGGGCGTCGCATGACGATCCGGTCGCGCCAGATCGCCGGGTTCCGTATCGTTGCGCCGTCGATAGGCGGTGGTCACGACTTCCTCCAGAGCCGCCGGGTCGAGCCGGGTCAAGGCCTGGATGAGTTCTTCGCGGTCCAGCATGGATGGGCCTCCCCGGATTGTTCGCCGACTGCCCTCGCTCCCCTGCTGGTGCGAGCGATCGGTGATGGACGCCGAACCTCTACGTCCGATTCTAATCCCGGAGTTCTGATGAGCCAAGGCTCGCCGCTGGAAGACACCTGGATTCGTCCGGCGACTTCCGGTCAATTCCTGGATTCTATCGGTTCCGCAAGCCGTTGCGCCGGACGATGGGCCCGCTTATATCAAACCTCGAATCTTCCTGTGATGGCCAGCAGTCGACAATCAGTCCCGCAGTCAGGTTTGATGAATCGATTCATCATAGATCGATTCGGTCGAGCATCTCCAAGGCCATCCCTGAGAACCGTTGCAGTGGCTCGGCTCGATCTCATAATGCGTCCGGGCCAGTTCTTCGGCCTCTTCGTCTTTCGTCGGCATGATGACGCCTCGATCCTCCCGGAACTCGCCCCGGCCGAGACCCGATCGACTCACTTCCTCACCTATTATCCCGGGTCGTCCGCCGGCCGCAAGCGGGCCCGTCGGCCGAGGTCCCCTGCCCCAATCGCGGCTATGCCTTCTTCGGCCTCGTCCCGGCCGGTCGGAGCAGATCGGGGAGCTCGTCGATCTGGCGTGTGAAGGCGTCGGTCCCGTTCCGGCTGTCGAACTGGTCGGCGACCTCGCGGGCCCCGCTCAGGAACCAGTCGCGGCAGGCCGCGATGTCTCGCAATCCGCGCGCATCGGCCGGCGGCGCCGACTCCGGCAGCCGGACCTTCGCCGATCCCTTCCCCTCGCTCAGCATCCGCTCGGCCCAGAGCGCCGCCGCCAGCAGGAAGTGGAACCGGTCGAGCGGCATGATCGTCTCGACGGCGTCGACGATGTGGCGTTCCAGCAGCGTTCGGGCGACTAAGAGGTCGCCGACCAGCACCAGGAACCTCAGGTGATACCCCTGCAAGTCCACGAATTGCCGCCCCTTCCGGACGAGGCGATAGCCCTCCCGGTGGTGCTCCCACGCCTCCTCGATCTGCCCGAGCTTCACCTCCGGTAACAGCACGTGCGCAAGGACGCTATGCGGCTCCTCAGCGCACCGGAGTCGACCGTTCAGTACCGGCCCGGCGGCCTGGATCGCGCGTCTCCATTGATTCTGGGACAGATAATACTGGCAATTCCCGTTCGCGACGCAGGCGATGCAGTCGCTCAGCGAGTCCCGGCGCGATCGGCGGAACTCGGCGTGCGCCGATCGGGCCGCCTCGCGCTCGCCGGAGAGCACGAGGAACTTCCGGCGGAGCAGATTCGCCGCGTACATCGAATGCCCCATCGCCCGGCATCGCGCCTCGAAATCGTCGAAGAGCGCCATCACCCGATCCCGCGGGACCTGCGGCAGATGCGTGCAGGTGGCGATGGTCCACTTGTACGTCCACATAATATCGTGCGTGTCGAATCGACCGGGATAACGGTCGTACTGGGCGAGCCGCCAGGCGAACGAGACCAGCGCCACATCACCGCGCGCCGAGAACTCGGCGGTCTCCTGGAGCTTGTGCCTCATCGAGTAGCCGAGGTCGATGTCCTGGAGCGAATCGGCGATCCGGACCGCCTCCTCGAACATCGCGAGCCGGGTTGGGCCGTAGGGGAGCCCCATCGCCTTCTCGGCGATTTCGAACGCGTCGCCGCGTGTCTGGCTCATGGTCGCGCCTCCTTCGTCCCGTCCCCGATCGCTGACTCGATCAGACCGGTGAGTCCCTGCGAGAGCAGGCCCAGCTCGCGCGTCGACAGCGGCTCCTGCGCCAGGAGGAGCCCCTGGACGTAGAGGACCTGCACGGCCTTCTCGAGGACCGTTCGCGAGGTGACCGAGGCCAGCCGGCGGATCATCGGGTTGCGGAAGTTCAGCACCAGCGCGGTCGTCGGCCGGATGCCCGGCCGCGATTGCAGGCTCTCCAGGACGCCCTGGAAGAGCGGGTCGGCCGTCTCCTTGCTCTGCTCCAGCGAGCGGACGAACCGCGCGTCGGACCCGGCGGCGAAGAGCGCCGGCAGCTCCGTCGGCTGAAACTTCCTCGCCTCGGGCTGGCAGGCGAACGGCCGGAGGGTCGGGATCGCGACGTCGAGCAGCGCCTCGGCCGCCTCGCGATCCTCGGGGCCCAGCTCCTCGAAGTCGTGGGTCATCGAGGCGGCGTCGAGCGGACGGAGCTCGACGTCGGGGTAGACCTCGGGGAGCTTCGCGAGCAGTTCGGGGTCGTAGACGTATCCGGCGTTGATCAGCGTGAGCCCCTGCGCCGAGGCGATCTTCTCCATCTGGCGATACTGGCCGATGTCTTCGACGAAGCTGAGCGGCCCGCCCTGCTCGCGGAGAGCCCGGACGGTCTGCCGGCCTCGCGTTGTCTCGAACGGGAGCCAGTCGATGAAGATCCGGTAGCATTCGTCGTCGCGGGCCGCGAGCGCCTTGAGCGCCAGGTGGTGGACCCCCAGGAACCGCTCGAACCGCGCCGACTCGCGCCCGGCGAGCCCAACCAGGTGGTCGCGGAGGCAGGCGCCCAGCTCCTCGCGTGCCGCATCGAGGCTCGCGTCCTCGTAGAAACCCTCGCGCGAGGCCGTCGGGCGGAGGCTCTCGGCGTTCACGACCGCCTTGACGAAGAACGCCCAGTCGGGGAGCAGGTTGTCGGCGTCCTCGCTCAGGAGCATGTTCCGCAGGTAGATCCGGTGCGACCGCCGGGCGTTGAGGTTCGCCGGGTGCGGCAGGACGAACGCGACCCCCTCGACGCCCCCGGCCTCCGAGTGCAGTGGGATCGCGTCCATGAAGCTGATGTCGAACGCCTCCTTGCCGTAGGCCAGCAACGCCCGGGTCCGGGCCTGCTCGTTCGCGTACGACCGCCGCCAGGGGGCGCCGTCCCGGTTGACCACGACGCTCGACGACCCGCCGGAGACGCGGACCGGGTAGGGCAAGAGCAGGCCGTAATGGCGCGCCAGGTCCCGGATCGAATCGCCCCGGAAGATCTCCTCGCGGCCCTCGCGGCACTTGAGGTAGACCCGCGTCCCGGGGGCCAGGTCGAGGTCGAGGACGCGGACCGAATAGGTGCCATCCGCCTGGCCGCGCCACTCGACCGGCGGACTTCCCTCGCGGGCGCTCCGCGTGACGACGACGATCTCCTCGCTGACGACGAAGCACGAGAGCAGGCCGATGCCAAACTGGCCGAGGAAGTCGCCGGTGCGCCGGCCCTCAGCGTCGCGCTTGGAGGTCTCGCCGATCGTGGAGAGGAACTTGTGGATTTCTTCTTCAGTCAGGCCGATCCCGTCGTCGGTGGCCTCGAGCGTCGGCGGCTTCCCGCGCTGCGAGGTCAGTGAGAGAGCAATCTCGCCCGCGTGATCCGGCTCGAACTGCCGACGCGCCGTGATCGCGTCGACGGCGTTCTGCAGAAGTTCGCGGACGAAGACCTCGGGCCGGCTGTACAGGTGGTTCGACAGGAGATCGATGACCCCCCGCAGGTTGATCTGGAATCGGTGGTTCAAGGCGATCTCCCTCGGACGTGCGCGGGCCCGGCCCTCATCGACACCGGGCGGACGACGCCCGACGCTCGTCGCTCGACACATCCATCGATAACGCCGAGTTCCACGTCATGCAAGGCCCCAGCGGGCCCGAAGGCGACGGACCCGGCTCAGGCCGCGAAGAACGGCTGGACGCCCTCGGGCTTCGGCTCCATCCGCGCCCGGATCGTCTCGACGGCCTGCGCCGTGGCCCGGGTGTTCTCCTCCAGGTGGATCATCAACTGGAGCAGTCCCGCCACGACGAACATTTGCAGCGCACCAAACTCGATGCCGACGCCGTACAACACGCACATCCCGGCGAAGAACGGCGGGGTAGCGATCGGCCCGACGGTCGCCCCCAGGGCGAGCGCCAGGCCCCATCCCAGCAGGCCGATCCCCAGCAGGGCCAGCAGCGACCCGAACAGCACGCAGATCAGTCCGGCGATCCGGAGCATCGGATATCGCGGCTGGGTCTCGCGGAACGACGTGATCCTCGCCATGGAAATCCCCCCTCGCGCACGATGCCAAATCGACCCATGACAGGGATCATTCGTCGCCGGCCGCCCGATTATTGCGCGGTCTCGCGATCGAGGCGGACGCGACCGCCAGCGCGGCGATCGAGGCAAGTAGGGAGATCGCTTTCCAGGCTTCGAGCCGACGGGTCCGGTATCGGAGCGTCACCCGATCGACGCCCGATCCGTCGAGCCGGACCGCCTGGAATCCGCCATCGACCGGCAAAACTGGCCGCTCGGGGCCCTCGCCGACCCGGGCGAGCCAGCCGGGGTCGAACGTCCGGGCAAGGACAAGGTCGCAAGGCCCATCATGGTCCACGGTCGCCGAGTCGCCGTCCCACGAGACGAGTCGGGCGCTTCGGGCGTCGGGGCGGGCGTCGACGCCGTCCTCGGCGAGGAACCAGGCGGTGTCGAGGTCATCGGAATGCAGGAGCCGGGCGACGAGCGCCGGCCGATCAGGGGCGACCCGCATCCGGGCCGCGACCCTCGCCTCGGGAAACGGCTCCTTGACCTGGACGATCGCCCACGACCGCGAGGCCGGCTCGCCGGGTCTTCGGTGGACAATCCGATCGAGCGCCGGGTCGCGCCATCGGCCCAGCTCCGGACCGATCGTCGAGGCCGACCCGCGCCCGTCGACCAGGTGCGTGACCCGGCACCGCCGGAGCCATCGACGGATTCCGTCGACATCAACCGGCGCCCCCGTCTCCGGCCAGAAGAGCCGCTCCTGGAGCATCACCAGGAGCCGGTTCGACCACGGCTCGTTGAAGCCGATATAAGGGTCGCCGGTCGAAAGCCCGGCGCGGACCGGGATGTCGGCGACCTCGCCACCGACGCGAACGACGTCCCGATCGCGCCCGAGCGCCTCCAAAACCGGGCTCTCTCCGGGGATCGCGATCGACCATCCCCACTGTGTCGTCCCGGCGTAGTAGAGCGCCCCCAGCTCGACCGCGACCGCTGCTGCGACCGCGCCCGAGGGTAGCCTCCCCGATCGCCAGAGGATCACGACCATCGTCCCGACCGACCAGGCCAGCGCCCCCCAGAGGAAGCCGTCGGGGATACCGGCGATGGAGGCGCGGAGGTGGACGTCGGGCCGGGAGGCCCAAGCCGCGGCCGAGCCGGCGGCGACCGCCGCGAAGGCCAGCGCCGCCGCCATCCCGGCGCGGAAGCGCCCGCGGCCGATCGACCGGTCGAGCCCCTCGCCGGCCAGGATCGACACCCCGAGCATCGAGAGCAGGGTATACCGCGCCGGGACGCGGAACACACCGACTCCCAGGATCGCCATCACAACGAGATATCCCCGCGGCCACCATCTCGGCATCGTCGCCGCTGCGAACGCGATCGGGACGAGCCACCGCCAGGGGAGCGGCCCTCGCCCGGTGGGTCGGGCGATCGTTCCGACGATTGCGAGGATCGTCGGAATCGTCCCGACGTAGAGCGCGGCCTCATACCCGGTCGTCTGCTCGCCGGACCAGTACGGGTCCTCGGGCCCGAGCCGGAGGTCGCGGACCAGCCGGGGCAGCGCCGATTCGAACCAGTGGGGCGTCGGGAAGGCGTAGGCCAGCAGTTCGGCGATCGGCCGGCGTCCCTGTCCGACCAGCCCGGCGAACTGCCAGCTCGGCCCGAACTGCACCGAGGCGATCGCCGCCCCCCAGGGGACCGCAAGGATGGCCAGGATCGCCCGACGCCACCCCAGGCCGTCAAACGAAGCGCGCCAGAGGGCCGTCAGGACGACCAGCCCGCCGGTCCACGCCTGGACCTGGAAGTGGCCGAGCGTCCATTGCACCCCGAGCACGATCGCGAGTCCGGCGAGCCAGCCCGGGCGCCCCGTTTTGAGGAAACACTCGGCGATCCCGAGGGCCATCGGCAGGTACGGCATCAGGCAATAAAACGGCTCGTGGCTGGAGTGGATCGCCTGGAACCCGCAGAACGTGAACGCGACCGCCGAGACTGACGCGCCCGGGGGCCGGACCGCCAGCGTCCTCGCGTAGAAATACGTCGACGCGGCGAGGGCCAGGTGATGCAGCCACATCGAGAGGCGG
>DAIDJI010000252.1 GCA_027451455.1 Planctomycetales bacterium
TCGACGTCGAGGAGTCGACCACCGTGAAAATGTCCTCGCGCCAGGCGTCGGACGGGCAGAAGAAGGTCTTGATCGTCGTCACCCGCGATGTCGAGTTGGCCGGCATCTCGATGTTCAGGACAAAGTTGATGCTATTATAAACCGGCGAGCCCTCCATCTGGTTCATGGCGAAGGCGGCCCAGCCCCAGCCGGGTCCGTCGTTGGCGAAGGTTGCCGGGTCCATCCGCGAGATGTAGCCGGGCGGGAACGAGCCGACGGTGTCGTGGTAGTTGTGCAGGGCGATCCCGATCTGCTTCAGGTTGTTGATGCACTGGGTCCGTCGGGCGGCCTCGCGGGCGGCCTGGACGGCCGGGAGCAGAAGCGCGATCAAGACGGCGATGATCGCGATCACGACCAGCAATTCGATCAGCGTGAACGCGCGGCGCGCGGGCATGGTGGAAGCTCCGGTTCGGGGAATGAGGCGCGTCGGGCGAGCGGGCGCTTCGCCGCCAACTTCGATGCGAGACGGATGATCTTCGGGAGGAATGGCGGGCGCGCCCGCGGGCCGTCGGCCGCGGGAATCGTCGGGCGTGGCCGGGCTCCGCCCGCCGGGTAAGATGGACCGGGCGAGCAGAGTGACGTCGAGACCGGCGCACGGTGGGTGGAATCGAAAGGCACCGTGCGCGGAACGTCAGCCGCGTGGGGGCCGATCGATCCGCGACGCGCTCCTCGGGGCGACCCGGCAGGAATCCGGAGGCGGGAGCAAGCCGATGGTCGTCATCGGCCGGCGGTCGGGTGAGAGGGTCATCGCCGCAATCCGGGCGTGAGAGCCAGCCGGTGCGGCGGCGGGGTAAGCCGGATCACCGCAAGGCACCTGGCCGAGGCAGGGACCAGAGCGATCGGCCGGCTTCTCGGCGTGGGAAGGTTCGGCCGGCTTCTCGGCGTGGGAGGGTGTGGGCGCCGGCCTCGAGACGGGGGCGTCGACCGGGATTGTCGTGGGAGTCCGGCGCGAGGACGAGCCTCCGCCGCAGCAGCAGGCGGGGCCTCGGCAATGGGCGGCGCACTGGCAATCTCGGGCGTGGGCCTCGGCATCGAAGACCGCCGAGACCATCGCATCGGCCCGGGCGGCGCTGACCATGGCCGTCGTCGCCGCGATCGCGACAACCACCGCCATCGGCAGGGCGTCTCTTCTCGATCGGGGATGTCGGGCTCTGGAGGGCATGGTAGACGGCCGTCGCGGTGTCGAGATCCGTTGCGAACCGGCGGGCGAACCCCTCCCTGGATCGTCCGATCACACCCATCGTCGAGGCCGGCCTGCCCGATGTCAAGGGGGTGGCTCGACCCCTCGGCCCGGAGCGTCCCGCGATCTATATGTCGGCCGCTCGGTTCCGAAGTTCCCAAACGTTGATCGAAATATCCTTGACATTCACCCTATTCGGCCTCTAGAGTAACCCGCCACACTCGAAAGGCGTCCGGCCGACATGGGCCGGACAGGAAGCCGGTGAAAATCCGGCGCGGGACCGCCGCTGTAAGCGAGGAGGTCTCCGGACACGACAACCACTGCGGGCACGCCGCCCGTGGGAAGGCGTCCGGGACTGTTTGACTCGCGAGCCAGAATACGGCCTTTCGGGTGCGCCAGGGGATGCTTCGGCCTCAAGCATCCGGGCAGGTCGTCGGCCGCGCGCCATTTGCGCCGCAGGTGCCACGTCGACCCTTGCCTTTCCGAGAGGTCCGTCCGTACCGGCCCCGGAAAGGACTGCTCTCGATGCCTCTGCCAGCCGACGCTCGTCGGGCCTTCACGCTGATCGAATTGCTGGTCGTGATCGCGATCATTGCCGTCTTGATCGCGCTTCTGCTCCCGGCCGTCCAGGCCGCCCGCGAGGCCGCCCGACGCCTGAGCTGCGTCAACAACCTCAAGCAGATCGGCCTGGCCCTCCAGAGCTACCACGACGCCAACTCAACCTTCCCGGCAGGCGGCTGGATCGCTCTCCCAACGCAGCCGCGAACCGTCAACATGAACATCGGTTGGTCCGCGGTCGTTCTCCCCTGGCTGGAGCAGGCCCCGCTGTACGCGGGTTTGAACCTCTCGTTCCCCTACAACGCCGGGGCGAACTCCACGATCGGCCACACGGTCCTGTCGATCTACCTCTGCCCCTCGGAGCCGAGGAAGTCGGACTGGGATACCTGGCCGGGACAGGCGGTCTATGCCGACGCCGACTACGGCGGGATGTACGGCCCGCGCGGGCTGGTCCCCGGCTTCACCGACAACCCGCCCGCCGGCCCGATGATCTTCAACCAGTGCATCTCCATCGCCCAGATCCTCGACGGAACCTCAATGACCATCCAGGCCGGCGAGGACCCCGAGGCGGTCAATGCTATGTGGATCAGTGGACACAACATCTTCGACCAGTCGGCCCCGATCAACGCCCGGCCCCCCACCGAGTACGGCGAGGAACTGACCAGCCAGCATCCCGGCGGCGCCAACACGCTCTTCGCCGATGGCTCGGTCCACTTCCTCAAGAATCAGACCAACCCTTTACCCCTCTCGGCGCTCTGCACTCGGGCGCTCGGCGAGGTCGTCTCGTCAGACAGTTATTGATCGGATCTCTTCTCAGAAATGGAAACCCACGTGAATCCCAACCCGTCCTCCGTCACCCGGCATTTGCTCGCCCTCGCGTTCGCCCTCGGCCTCTGCGCTCCGGCCGTTCGCGGCGGCGACGTCGTCGTCAACTTCAACGACCTGACCTACAGCAGTCCTTATGACCCGAATGAGAACTACCCCAAGGGCCAGCCGCCGGGGACCGGCAGCTACGATGACGGTTGGGACCTCAACGGCGGCTTCACGTCGCACGGGACCTTCTTTTCCAATACATATACTCCGTCGTACGCCTCTTGGAGCGGCTGGGCCTATTCGAATGTCAACGATCCGACCACAACCGGATCGAGTCCGATGACCACCGACTACCAACACCAGTTCGCCGCCGTCACCGGGACAGCCCCCGGCGGCTCGGGGAACTACGGGATCGAGGGCGGCACCGGCGGCGCCATCAACCTCCCGGGAGGCTCGACGCCCCTTTCGTTCGAGGTGACGAACACGACGTACGATTACCTCTCGATGAAATATGGCGACGGATTCGCGAAGCAGTTTTCCACCGGCGACTATTTCGAGCTGAAGATTTACGGATTCACGGGCCTGAATGGCGGGGGCACGAAGGTAGGCGAGGTGGATTTCTACCTGGCGGACTTCACCGGCGGGAAATCCGTGCTGGTCGACACCTGGACCACGGTCAATCTGTCCTCGCTGGCCGGGGCGCAGAGCCTGACTTTCGACTACGCTTCTTCCGACGTCGGCACCTTTGGCATCAACACGCCCGAATCCTTCGCGATGGACAACCTGACCCTGGGGACGACCTCAGTGCCCGAGCCGTCGGGGCTGGTACTCGGTCTGATGGCGTCGGCAATCGTCGCGGCCGCGGCCAGGGCCCGGCGTCGGTAGGTCGGAAATCGGCCGATCAATCGAACGGAACGCCCGACTGCCGGGCAACCGCGCGCAGGTCGTTGACCACGGCGGGCACGAGGGGAATCCCCGAGACCCGCCGGGCGGCCTCGGCCTCGCGCTCGGGGTCGCCGGGGATCAAGACGCCGGGCGTGCCGGGAACCGGACGCGAGGCGCGGAAGGTTCGGATCCAGTCGTCGATCTGCGACCCGAACTCGTCGGGATCGAGGAATCCGTCGATTCGGAGGGCGCCGAAGAAGTGGCCGATCCCCCGGCCGACGCTCCGCTCGGGGACGTGCTGTCGAAGGGCGAACGGCGGGGCGAACGGGCCCCAGTTCGCCCCGGTCAGTGCCCCGCAGAGGATATCGACCATCGCCGAGAGCGCGTAGCCCTTGTGCCCGCCACGCTCGCGGTCGCCGCCGAGCGGGAGCAGCGCCCCGCCTCCGATCATCGCCGTGGGGTCGGTCGTCGGCGCTCCCGAGGCATCGACGGCCCATCCTTCCGGGATCGGCTTCTGGTGTCGCATCGCGATTTCGATCTTGCCGTAGGCAACGGCGCTGGTCGCCATGTCGATCACGATCGGCGGTTCGTTTTTCCCGGGGAACGCAATCGCGATCGGGTTGGTGCCGAGCATCCGCTCGGCCGACCAGACCGGTGCGACCAGCTTGCTGGCGTTGGTCATCGCCCAGCCGATCATCCCGCGGGCCAGGGCCTGCAAGGGATAATAGCCGGCGATCCCGAAATGGTTGGTGTTGCCAACACCAACCCAGCCCGAGCCGACAACGTCGGCCTTCTCCATCGCGATCGCATTGGCGGCCGGACCGACGACCAGGCCGAGGCCGTTGTCGCCGTCGACGGTCGCGGTGCCGGGAAGTTCGCGAACGACCCGGATCCGGGGCTTCGGGTTGATCCGGCCCGCGGCGAGCAGTTCATAATAGCCCTGCAATCGGGCGACACCGTGCGAGTCGATCCCCCGAAGGTCGCTCGCCAGCAGGACATCGGCCGCCTGCCGGGCGTCGGCCTCCGGGACCCCAACCGACCGGAAAACCCGCTCGGTGAAATCCCGGAGATGCTCGATCGGATAGATCCGCGCCTCGGACGGGTCGGACATCGTCATGGGCTTCCTCCGGGGCGCTCGGACTCGTTCAGGTCAGCCTCGGTAAGAGCCGCTCGACGATCGTCTTGCCGATGTTCAGCGAGGCGGTCGCCGCTGGCGACGGTGCATTGTTCACGTGAACAACCCGGTCGGCTTCCTGGATCAAAAAGTCGTCGACCATCCCGCCGTCGGGCAGAACGGCCTGCGCCCGAATCCCCGCCGGCGCGGCGTGCAGGTGCTCGGCCCGGATCTCGGGGACGAGCCGCTGAAGCGCCCGGACAAACGCCGACTTGCTGGCCGATCGCCACATCTCGCCCAGACCGGTCTTCCAGTATTTTGCCGCCAACTTGCGGAAGCCGGGATAGGCGAGCGTCTCGGCGAGGTCGGCGAGGTTGATGTCGGTCTTCCGGTATCCCTCGCGAGCCATCGCCAGCACGGCGTTCGGGCCGCACTCCACGCCCCCCTCCACCATCCGGGTGAAGTGAACGCCGAGGAACGGAAAATTGGGGTCGGGCACGGGATAGATCAGGTTCTTGCAGAGGTGCTCGGCGTCGTGCGTCAGCTCGAAATACTCGCCGCGGAACGGGACGATCTTGGCCTCGGGTGCCTGGCCGCTCATCGCGGTGACGCGGTCGCAGTGCAGCCCCGCGCAGTTGACGACCTGCCGCGCCTCGACCTGCCCGGCGGTGGTGGTCAGAACCACGCGATCGGACGTCCGCTCGAACTTCTCAACCCGGGCGGAGGTGAGAACCTGCCCCTCACGCTCGCGAACCCGCTCGGCGAGTCGCTGGCAGACCTGCTTGTAGTTGACGATCCCAGCCTCGGGAACGTGGATGGCCCGGATCCCGGCGGCGTGCGGCTCCAGCTCCGAAAGGCGCTCGCGGCCGATCACCTCGCACTTCACGCCGTTGGCCTGGCCGCGCTCGTAGATCCGCTCCATCGCGGGGAGATCGTTCTCGTCGATCGCGACGATCACCTTGCCGCAGATCTCGTAGGAAATCCCCTCCTCGGCGCAGAAGGCTTCCATCCGCTTCTTCCCCTCGCGGCAGTTGATCGCCTTGAGGGAGCCCGGCTTGTAGTAAATGCCCGAGTGAAGCACGCCCGAGTTGTGCCCGGTCTGGTGCTGGGCCAGTTCGGGCTCCTTCTCCAGCACGACGACCTTCGTGCCGGGCCGCTCTCGGGTGAGCTGATAGGCGGTCGCCAGGCCGACAATCCCACCGCCGATGATGGCCACGTCCGTCGAGATCATGATGTCCTCGCGCCCAGGGAGGCCGGCGCCCGGCCACGCGCAGGGCCGCCGTCCTTCGGAGCCACCAGCGTAACCAACGGCCGGGCCCGCCGCCAGGATCGTTCCCCATTGTCAACGCCGAGCCATTGCCAACGGGCACCCCCCTGATACGATCCTGAGGTCCATCTCGGCCATGGCGTCGCCGAGCTTGACCGACTTGATCACGGCCGGAAGCGGATTGCGGGCGCTGAGCACCTTCGAGGGGCCGTATCATTCGAGACGGGATCGGGCGAGTCCGACGCTGAGGGCGGCGGTACACGACGGCGGACCGAATGGGCAAGTCCGGGGGTCTCCGCGTCACACGCCTTATCCCTCGTTTGGGATTGAGGATTGACACGAGATTCAACTCTTGATTGGCTCCAATAATGCCTCCTATTATATTGCCGGCCTGTGGCCCTTCCTGATCGGGTTGACAGGGCCGCAGAGGATCGATATCCCTTTGGACCTCTCACCCAGGATGGATGAGGAGGCGTACGTAGACGATGAAACATGGGCCGTCATGCCTTTCATGCCGCTCCGAGGACGTGTAGTATACAAAATGACACTACTAATCCTCTCGCTGGAGGCGATCTCATGCAGAACGGCCGATTAGTCTTGGTGACGTGCAGAATCCGGGGAGGTGCTTTCTCGGGCGAGCGTGTCTTTCAATTGCCGATGGCCAGGAGAGGGGGCGATTACATCGGGATCGCGCCGGTGGACCATTGTCGCGATAGGGATCTGAACCTCCTAGGTCGCGACCAGCCCTCGCCCGATCAGGAAATCGAGGGGTATGTTGAGGCGTACCTCATCGCTAACGGCGGCGCCGAGGCCCGAATCGAACTGCCTGACGGCGAAGCGATAGACGTTCCGGTAGATCAAGTGTCGTATCAGAAGGACCCCAATCTAGAGTCCAAATATGTACCTGTCGGATCGTGACGCACGATGGGCGATCGAGCGGAAGCTCCTGATCGTCGAGTCCCCCGAAGGAGACCCGCCGCCCAAGATCGACCCATCCTCGATCGATCTCCGTCTCGATCGGGTGGAAGAGGCCAAGGTCTGGGATATCGTCGCCTACACCGAACAAGTCGGTATAGGGGGCGGCGATCCTGTCCTACACGTCGGATCCGATCGTTATCAATACGGAAAGATGTCAAGGTTCCTTGTATCCCCGCCCGTCCACGACCCGAATGATGCCCATCAAAAGGTCTACAAAAATGGTGCGGAGATCCTTGTCCGGCCGGGCGGCTTCCTGCTCTGGCAGACCAAGGAAAAGATCGGCACCCCACAGCTAGACCCGAGGTACATTTGCTTCGTGGACGGCAAGAGCACGAGGGCCCGAGCAGGGCTGATCGTCCACCTGACTGCCCCGACCATCCATGCGGGATGGTCAGGGAACGTTACCTTGGAGATCGCAAACCTCGGGCCGTTCACATTTGGTCTCAAGGAGAACGATGTCATCGCTCAGATCACCGTCGCGATGATCACGAGCCCGCCCGAGAAGACGCACGCAGAGGCCAGGTCGTCGACGTTCGGACAGACGAACGTAGGCGGCGCTCCGTCTCCCAAGTGAGCCTACCGGAACTGCCGGTAACGATGACCCTCACCGGCGGATCAGCCAGACCTCCGCCACCTGGCAGCCTCGACCGTTGCCCCGAAGGCGATCGACCTGAAACTCGAGGTCGAGCGAGCCGTCCTCGGTCGCCGATTGTGGGACGTCGAACTCCATCGGCGCCGGGTCGCGCGGCTTCTCCAGAAACGGATGGATCTCGATCGATCCGTCGGCGACCATCCGCATCCGCGCCTGGAACA
>DAIDJI010000253.1 GCA_027451455.1 Planctomycetales bacterium
GCTGGCGGTTGTCCGTTCGCTGGCACACGCGTATACGAATCACCTGAACGCGACCCATGAGATCCTGACCGGCCACTCGCAGCCGGGGGCGTTCTTCGACAAGATCGCCTCTCGTGACGATTACCCGTGCTACGCCTCGGCGATCGACGCGATTCGCCCGCGAAAGGACGGCATCCCCAGCGGCGTCAGCCTGCCGACGTTTCTCATGGAAGGCCCGCTCGTCTGGCCGGGGCAGCATGCGGGTTTCCTCGGCCCAAGGCACGACCCCTGGCAGGTGCGGCAAGACCCGAACCGCCCTGGCTTCGGCTTCGACGGCCTGACGCTTCCCCAGGGCCTCACGGTTGAGCGGCTCGATCGCCGAAAATCGCTTCTGGACCACATCGCCGCTGGAATCGATCGCCACGGGCTCCCGACTGCGGGTGAATCCGACCCGTTCGCCGAACAGATCGGCCGGGCCTACTCGCTGCTCCTCTCGGGACGGGTCGCGCGGGCCTTCGATCTCAGCGACGAAGATCCAAAGCTCCGTGATCAGTACGGGCGGCACATGTACGGTCAGTCCCTCCTGCTGGCTCGCAGGCTCGTGGAGGTGGGCGTTCCGATCGTGCAGGTCAACATGGGGCGGGTGCAGACCTGGGACACTCACTCGGGCAATTTCAAATCGCTCAAGGACCGCCTGCTTCCGCCCACCGATCGCGGCGTATCAGCCCTGCTGGATGATCTCTCGGCCCGAGGTCTGCTGGATGAGACGCTGGTGATCGTCACGGGTGAGTTCGGCCGAACGCCCCGAATTGGCAAGAGCACGGGGAATGTGAACAGCAAGGACGGCCGCGACCACTGGGCCGCTGTTTTCTCGGCCGTTTTTGCCGGGGCAGGCGTTCGGGGCGGGCAGGTGATCGGCCAGTCCGATCGGATGGGAGCTTATCCCGCGAGCCGCCCGTACCGTCCCGCCGATCTGGCGGCCACTGTCTACCGATCCATGGGCGTCGATCCCGATACCGAGATGCGCGACCGGCTCGACCGCCCGATCCGCCTCTGCACGGGCGAGCCGATCACCCCCCTCTTCAGCGGTGCGGAGGCCTGATGAACCTCGGATAAGGGCGGTGTGTCCGTCCCGGGGAAAATCAGTCCAGGGAGTTTCTATCATGTCGACCAACTCTTCCAGTTCGCAAACGATCGTCCAGCGGATGCGGGCGCAGCTCCCCGATGCGATGAAGGCGCGCGACACCCTCCGAACCGGGTTCCTTCGCTACTGGATCGCTCAGCTCACGCTCGGCACCGGTGCCGAGATGTCCGATGCTGATGCGGTGAAGAAGATGCGCGGTGTGCTCAAGGAGGCAAAATCGGGGACGACGACCTTTAGCGACGATGAGCTGGCGCTCATCCGTGAGTGGGTCCCGCCCTCGCTCAGCCCTGATCAGATCATCGAGCGGCTGGCGCCGATCGCTGACCAAATCCGATCCGCGCCAAAGGAAGGCATGGCGATGGGGATCGCCATGAAATCGCTCGCGGACGATGCGGTCGATAGTGACGACGTGAAGGCAGCCATCGCCTCGATCCGCCAGTGATCCAGGAGGCCCGGCCAATTCCTTCGGCTGGCCTCCTCCCTTCAGGCGACCGGATTCTTCCGATCGTCGGACGGCCGCGGTGACTTACCGGCCACCGTAGCCGAAGCCGCCCAATCGACCGCCGAATCCACCCTCCGGACCACCGGGCTGGCCGGTGATGAGGTTGAAGTACGGATAGGTCGTGGTGCTGGAGTTTCCGGCCGCCGTTAACAGGGCCGACCAGTCTTTGCTAATCGTCGTGATGGTTGACGAAGAGATCCCCGAATCGGTGATCGCCTTCGAGAGTGCCGCGTACGCGTTACTCAGGACGGTTGTTGACGCGGGCGTGGAGGCGTTGGTGAACAGGTTGTTGAACTGGGTCTGGAGCGTCGTGTCGGTGGCGATCGCCGTGCCGCTGGTGTACGGCGTGACCAGGCTATTCTGGAAGGTTGCCAGCGCCGATTCGCTGGTCGGGCGATACCCGGCCGCGAAGACGGCCTGCATGTCTGAGGCGAGCGTGCTGAGATCTCCGACGGTGGTCTTCGACGACTGGACGAACGTCTGAACGTCGCCGTTCAGCGTCGTCACGGCGGTCGAGATCGCGGAGCTGGTGCCGCTCTCGTGGCCAAAATCGCCGCCGAAGCCGTTGAATCCGTACGGCATCTCTCCCAGGCCACCCTGTCCGGTCGCCAGGGTGAAGTACGGGTAGGTTGCGGTGCTGGTGCTCCCCTCGGCCGCCAGCAAGGCCGACCAATCGTTGCTGATGGTCGTGATCTGGGCGGAGGTGATCCCCGCCGAGGTCACGATGTTCGCCAGGTCATTGTAAACGTTCGTCACGACGGTCGGAGGCGTGGTGCCGCCGGTCCCCGTGCCCGTGAAGAGCGAGGCGAACTGAGTGCTGAGGGTCGTGTCGGTACTGAGATTCGTGGTCGGGTTGGTGGCCAGGGTCGTCACCAGTGAGGTCTCGAACGACTGGAGCGCGGAGAAACTCGTCGGCCGGACCCCGGCAGCGTACAGCGCATTGAGGTCGGCCTGGAGCGTCGCCATTTCACCAACCGTCGCGCCCGAGGATTGGGTCACTGTCTGGACGTCGCCGTTGAGTGTCTGGAGGGCTGTGGTGACCGCGGTCGAGGGTCCCGTATGCTGACCGCCCCAGCCGTCGGACTCTCCAGAAGGAGACGGTGGGCGAGGAGGTGTCAACGCGGTCGTCGGCGAGGAAGTTGTCGTGATGGAGGAAAGGCTGGTGTTGCCCGAGGTGCTACCGGTGCTCGTGGTCGAGGTTGTGGTGGACGTCGTGGCCCCATGGTGATCGGGGTGGGCTCCGTGGTGATGGGCTGCTACCACCGTGGCGAGGTGATGCCGGAACGAGAAGTGGGCCGGCGTGACACGGCCCTCAAGAGAATCGCACATCAGGACAACCTTACGGTTGTGTCGGCGACGGCCGGCGTGGCCCCCGGCGCTGGGACGAGGCCCTGGCGAGGGCAAGAACCAACCAAGTTGCATCGCGAGTTCTCCGGTTCGTTGCGTCATCGAAGCCATCGAGCCGAGCGGAAGGATGCGCACCCCGAGCGCCAGTGATCCGTACAGCGAAGGGTCGACTCCGACCTCTCGCCCGATCCCTTGAGGCACCTCGGCTCGTTGCGACGACGAATGGAATTTGCGGGTGCGTTGCCCATCTCAATTAACGTCAGCGCGGTCTCGGTGCGCGCGCCCCGATCCTGTGAAAATGGAACAGGAGGGTCATCCACGTTGGATCACTCTGGCCTGGAGTGATTCCTGGCAAGGCTCTGTCGCGAACGGTCTCTCGCGTGCGTTCCCATGAATGAAGGGCGGCTGCAATCCGAACCGCCCGAGAGCCACCGACTGATTTCGCCAGGAGGTTCGCGTTCATGCGACGATCGATCCCGACCCCCGACCGACGACTCTTCCTCGGTGCCCTTGGGGCTGCATTCTTCACAACGCGCGGCGTCTTCGCGGAAGAGCTCATCCGGACACCGCCGCTAACAGAGGGCCCGTTTTACCCCGACCGGCTCCCGCTCGACACCGACAACGACCTGATTATCGTCAACGACGGGGTCACTCCGGCCGTTGGCGAAATCGCCCACCTGACGGGCCGTGTCCTCGGGCCGGATGGCTCGCCGATCCGCAATGCGACGGTTGAGATCTGGCAGTGCGATGCGAAGGGCGTCTATATCCACTCCCGCGATAGCGAGCCCAACGTCAGCCGGCAGGATCGAAACTTTCAGGGCTTCGGCCGGTTCACCACCGGATCGACGGGTGCCTACTACTTCCGGACGATCAAGCCGGTTCCCTATCCGGGTCGTCCGGCGCCTCACATTCACGTGAAGGTCAAGCGCGGGGGCCGCGAACTGCTCACCACGCAGATCATGATCGCCGGGCACCCCGGCAACCTGCGCGACGGGATCTTCCTGGGCGCCGGCGATCCGCTCGATCGCGAGCTGGTCCAGGCCGACTTCCGCCCTCTCCCCGGATCAAAACTCGGCGAGCTGGCCGCGAACTTCGAAATCGTCCTCGGTAGGACCCCTGACGAGGAGACACTGATCCAGAACCGCTCCGCGAATCGATAACTCACGACTTTCGATTTCCCGAAAACTCAACCGAAGGAGGATAACGATGAGGCGCGTGTTCTACGTCCTGACAAGCACGGCCCTGATGGCCGCGATCCCAGCGGCGATGGCGCAGCAGCGCCCTGGCAATCGAGGCTCGACGACGCGATCAAAGAAGGCCGCGACGAACTCGATGGTGAATCGGATGATGGCGTTCGACGCCAACAAGGACGGAAAGCTGACGAGGGACGAGGTCACCGACGAGCGGCTTCAGCGCCTCTTCGACCGGGCGGATGCCGACCACGACGGGACGGTCACCCGCAAGGAACTGACCGCAATGGCGGCCCGCGAGCCAGCCGGCGGCCGGGGCGGTTTTGGACCGGGTGGTCCTGGCGGTCCTCCGCGGCCGGGCGAGGTCCTACCGTCGTTCCTTCGGGACCGGCTGGAAGTGACCCCCGAGCAGTCGAAGCAACTCGAGGCCCTGCAAAAGGACGTCGACACCCGACTCGCCCAGATTCTGACAGCCGATCAGAAGCAGCAACTTGAGGAAATGAGAAACCGAGGCCCCGGTGGCTTCGGCCCACCGCCAGGCGGCTTCGGTCCCGGCGGCCCACCGCCAGGCGGCTTCGGTCCCGGCGGCCCACCGCCAGGCGGCTTCGGTCCCGGCGGCCCTCCGGAAGAATAGAGTGCGATCCGTAGCCGGTTGCCCGTAGTCAGTAGGGACCATGCCTTCTCTACTGACGACGGACAACGGATCGATGCTACTCCAGCGCCCCGCTGGCCTGAGCGAGGATCTGGACCGCGACCTGATGGGGGCCGTAACCGCCGGGAAGACGGACGAGGGGCTTCTCGTGGCGGACACAGAACTGGCGGACGTCGCCGAAGGAGTGGCTCGACCATCGGATTGCCAGCAGAACCAGAGCGACATCAGGGCGGGCGACCACCGGCTCGAACGGCTCAATCGATTGATGTTCGCGGGTCTCGATCCAGATGAGGTCCTTGAGGCGGAAGGCGCGCCTGAGCGACTCCTGGGCCTCACGGCGTCGAATACCGCCGATCAAGACGACGCTCCGACCGGCGAGGAGCCGGGAGACCTCGCGGACCTCGGCTGGTAGTGCCTCGCGCGTGGGTGCCATTTTCGGCGCCGGGCGGGTGGCGAGATATCGGTCGATCTCGAGAAGGACCCTTCGGAAACCTTGCGGGAGGTCGTCGCGATCGGGGAGGTCGTCGACGATCGGTGAGAGTACCTCGCGGACCTCGCGATTGCTGGGGGGCAGTCCGTCGTCAATGGCCTCCTCAAGGTTCGAGATGATCGCCTGCCAGTTGTCGTCGAAGTTCTCACCGCGGGAGATGGCCTCGGCGAGGTCGCGGACCTGGTCGAGCTTCTCGCGATGGATGCGAGAGAGATTTCCACCGCCGGCCGACTCGATTCGGGAGAGCAGCCCTGGCCATCCAGCAGGGTCGGCCGGGTCATCGGTCCGGAGATATCGGCGGACGAAGATCCGATGCCTTGCCGCCGCATCCCGGACCATCTGATAGACGGTCACCTGATCGGGATCATTCGGAGCCCGCAGTCGTTGCAAGGCGCTCCGAAGCATGGACTGCGCCTCGGCGAGGATCGGCAGCGCTCGCTCCATTTTGCCGCGCCGCGACTCCCCGCCGAGCATCAACGCGAGCGCCTCGGCCATCGCCTCGTAGCATCCTCCGACGTCCTCCAGCAGCGAGAGGTCGGCCGAACGCGACGGGTCCTCGGCATCCAGCCAGTAGAAGCAATCGACCAGCCGGCCCGACCAGGCGACGAGTTCAGGGTCCACCGGGGCTTCGTCGATCGGTGATTCCACGCCCTGCCAGAGCCGCTGATGGCTCTCAACCTGCCACCGGATCGCGTCGGCCTTCGCCTGGCACCGGCCGGCGAGGCGTTCGATTTCCTCACTCTCGGCCTCGGCCCGAGCACCCAGTTCTGGAGGGACGGGTGGCGGTGGCAGGGTCGACTGCCCAAGCGTCAGCTCGCGGAGGGGTTCGGACCGTTCGATATCCGACGTCGGGGTGTCGATCGGGGGCAGATTCTGGCTCATGGAGGTTTCGATGGAGGATGACGGTCAACCGGCCGGATCAGCGCGGTTCGTGCTTATCGAGCATATCTCGTCGAGGACGATCCGTGAACTGCGCTCCCAGACATCCTCGAAGTGCTGTCGGTCTTTACGACCGGCCCACGACCTGCCACCATGGAGCCTGGATGCGATCACCGACGATCGCAGAGGGCCTGATCCGCAGGGGGAATGCATGAAGGACGTCGCTGAACAACTCCAGATCCTCAGGCGAGGCGTGGAGCAGATCGTTCCCGAGGCCGAGTTCCTGAAGAAGCTCGAGCGATCCGTTCGTGAGAGACGCCCGCTTCGTGTCAAGTACGGGATCGACCCGACCGGCATCGACGTCCATCTGGGCCACACCGTTCCGCTGCGGAAGCTCCGCCAGTTTCAGGAACTGGGCCATACCGCCGTCATCATCATCGGCAACTACACCGCGCTGGTAGGCGACCCCTCCGGCCGCGACGAGACCCGTGCCCGGCTCACGAAGGAGCAGGTCGAGGCCAACGCCCGCGACTACCTCGCCCAGGTTGGCAAGATCATTAACCTCGACCAGGCTGAGGTCCACCACAATGGCGACTGGTTCTCGAAATGGTCGTTTCTCGACGTCCTCGACCTGACCCGCCGGATGACCCTCGGCCAGATCTCGGCGCGCGAGGACTTCGCCAAACGGATCGCCGACGAGAAGCCGGTCTATCTTCACGAGTGCCTCTACCCGCTGATGCAGGGTTGGGACTCGGTCGAGATCCAGGCGGACGTCGAGCTCGGCGGGACCGAGCAACTCTTCAGTCTGCTGGTTGCACGCGACCTGCAACAATCACAGGGGCAAGAACCCCAAATTGCGATGACAATGCCGATCCTGGTCGGCACCGATGGCGTCCGCCGGATGGGCAAGAGCCTCGGCAATTATATCGGCGTTGGCGAGGCGCCCGAGAACCAGTTTGGCAAGGTGATGAGCGTGCCGGACGAGCCGATGCGGCAGTACTTCACCCTGCTGACCGAACTACCGATGGCCGAGGTCGATCGCCTGCTCGCTCCGGGCGTGAACCCGCGCGACGCCAAGGAAGTCCTGGGCAAGTCGATCGTGGCACAGTACCACGGTGAGGCGGCCGCCGACCGCGCCTCGAGTGAGTTCCGCCGGCGAGCCGCTGGCGAGGACCCCGATGAGATCCCCGACGCCCCACTCGACCGCTCGAAGCTCGACCCCGAGGGACGTATTCCCGCGTTCGTTCTTTTGAAGGAACTGGGCCTGGAAACCAGCACTTCAAACGCCCGCCGCGTTGTCGAGGGGGGCGGGATGACGATCGATGTTGACCGCCGACCCATCACCGATCCGAAGCAGCCGATCGCGGTCGCGGACGGCCTGATCGTCCGAGTGGGGAAGCGGAAGATCGTCCGGGTCCGGTTCGTTGGCGGCCCGGCATAGGCCGCCC
>DAIDJI010000254.1 GCA_027451455.1 Planctomycetales bacterium
GGCGTCTGTTAGAAGAGGAAAATGACGTCGAGGCCCAGGGTGAACTGGCTGCCTCGGGTGCCGTTGCTATAGGGGTCGCCGTGGGGGACCCAGTCGTATCGGGCCTCGGGTCGGACCCAGATGTAATCCTTCGGCTTGTAGATCAGGCCGAGGGTGATTTCGTTGTACGTGTTCGCGATTCCGGTTCGGACGCCCTGGGGGTCCCAGAAGACCTCGCTTCGCCAGACGCCGGTGATCTTTGAGGCAGCGGGGTCTCGGCCGAATTTGTAGAGGAACCAGTTGCCGAAGCTGAACCAACTGCCCGTCTCGGTGGCGCCGTTCTTGCCGCCAGAGGCCAGGCCGGGAACGTTCAGCTCCCACCCCTGGTCGGTTTCAAGGACCTGGGTGAGGCGGTCGGACCAGGTATGGGTGATCACGGTGGTGAAGAGGGTCCGATCGTTGGAGGCATAGCCCGGGTTAGCGCGGCCGGCAAGGCTCGGGATGTTGATGTAGCCGGTCGGATAGATCGACTGGTTGGCCTGAAGGAAATGCGGATACTGGTTCGGGCCCCAGACGCAGGTGAACGCGACCTGGGTCTTGCTGTCACGCGACGTCCAGGCGAAGCCGCCGATGTACCCCATGATGTAACTCTCGCTGAGCCATCGGTCCCATCCGTTGATGGCACCGTTGTAGAGGTTCAGCCGAGGGGTTAGGTGCAACGTGGTCACAACGCCGACGTGACGGAATGGCTGACCGTAGTTGAACATGTAGGGGACAGAGAGCAAGGGTCTGGCGATCGCCGGAACCTGCTCGTAGCCGGCGAGGGTGTACCAGAGCCCGCCCTTGATATCGAGGCCGCCGGGGGTCAAAATCGGCAGGTGAACCTCGCCGTAGAGCTGCGAGAGGTCGTAGCCGGCGAAGTGGCCGGGCGGGAAGGCCCCGTTGAACAGTCCCTGCATGTAGTTGAACTGCCAGTCGTTGCCGAACATGTTGTCCATACGGAAGCCGAAGTTGACCGAATCGTTCTGCTCCAGCGGATTCTCGATGATGAGGTAATACTGGTTGCCCATCCACTGGTTGGCCTTGAAGTTGGGATTGACGCCGAAGTTCAGCCCGTTGCCGTAGCCATTGGCGTTGCCCGTGTAGCTGTTCTGGAGCCAGCCGTAGACACGGACCGGGGAATCGGTCCACTTCAGAGCGCGCATCAGGAGCGTGGTGGTGGTCGGCTGCGCGGCGGCGGCCTCGATTTCAGCCTCTGCCTCGGTAGGCTCGCCGCCACCGAGGCCGCGCTCGGAGGCCGGGAGGGCGAGGTCGGGAATCGGAACCGATTCCTCGGGTGCCGTCACGTCGATGGGCTGGCCGGCGTTGCCTGGCGTCGGCGTCGGGGCCGAGGGCACCTGGACGCGAGCCACCCCTGTATCCACCACAAACGAGCGCGGTGGCGGGATCGCCGGCCGCATCTCCACAGGTGCGATAACGGATGGATCGATCGGGCGCGGTGGCGGGATCACCGGCCGTGCCTCCGACGTCTCCTCACCTCGCGCCGAACCCAGACAGACGCATCCAGCCAGTAACAGCGGGATACACCCGATGCCTGGCCGCCCGCCGGATGCCTCTCCTCGAAACCACTCGGTAATCATCGTTCTGCGTCCTCGTCGACTGACAACCCGCCGGCGGCCCCGGGTGGGAGAGGTTGGCCGACGCACGGACGTCGACACCCCGAAACCGCTGGTCATCCTGAATCACCGAAAATCGCCGGCGGCACGCCCCGTGGTCCGGCGGTTGACTGTATATCGTCACGCTTCGTCAAGATCCTTCCGACAATCGCCTTCAGATTTTCCAGCACAACCATTCCTGGCCATCTCCCCAGAAATCCCTGGCTCTCTCGGTCGGGCACGATGCCCGAGGATCGTGCATCCTGCACAGGGAATCGACACGAACGGACGGGATTCCGGTCCCGTCCGCCTGGAAATTCCATGTTCTAACTCTATTCTAGAAAAAGACTTAGGACAAATCGTCCAACGAGTCTGGCCTTCTGGCGCGGGGCTTGCCATATGGTGGAGAGCAATCGGCCTGGATTTGATGGCGCCCGGAGCGAGGAGAACGACGGTGAATCGTGAATCGGAGCTCGGGGAGTTGCAGCGGCGGCTGGAGGAACTGGAGCGGTCGCATCGTCGACTGGTGGTCCGTCATCGGGCCTGGCGACGGTGGGGGATCGGATTTTCGGGCTGCGCCGCGGCGATCGTTCTGTGCGGAGCCGCGGCGAATCGGCTGGCGACGATCGAGGCGCGGGAATTTCTGCTCCGCGACGATGCCGGTGTCACTCGCGCTGCACTGACGATCCGGGCCGATGGGACGCCGGGCCTCGGGCTCTACGACCGAAGCGGTCAGGTCCGGCTTTCGCTCGACCTCGACGGTGACGGGCGGGGCGGGGTGAACCTGCACGATGAAGCCGGGACGCTGCTTGCCTCGGTCGCGGTCCGGCCTGATGGAACACCCGGTCTGGGGCTCTTCGGCCCGCGGGGTCAGATCCGCGCCTCGCTGGACGTCGGCCGCGACGGCAGTTCGGGCGTGAATGTCTATGACGAGGTGGGGACTCTTCGGGCCGCGGTTGCCGTCCGGCCCGACACAACCCCGGCCGTCGGTCTGTTCGACGTCAAGGGGAAAATTCAACGCTCGGTCGAGAGCGCAAAATAAGGTGAAGCGGAACCACGGAAAACACGGAGGACACGAAAATGAGAAGGCAGTCCCTCTGGGAGAGGGGGATTTGTCCCTTCAAAATTTTCGTGTCCTCCGTGCCTTTCGTATTTCCTCGAAAGGTCCCGATCAGAGCCAGTACGGAAAACAGAGAGAACACGAAACCAAGTTGGCAACCTCACTCCGAGAAGGGGTTTCTCTCAACTCGCTTTCGTGTTCTCGCGTGTCCAGAGTCTTTCGTGGTTGGATCACGAGGCGCCGGGAAGCCAGGGCTTGGCGAGCGGGATCGGGCGGCCCGTCCCGTATTCGTAGTAAGGATGCGGCCGTTCGTCGGAATACGGACTCGGTCCGAAGACGTGGGCCATCGGCATGATCGGCGGTCGGGCATGCATCCGACGATAGCCCGTCCAGGCCGTCACGCCGCCGCGACGAGTGTAGTCATTCCAGGCCGACGACGGGGCATAGGTCGCCCAGCCCGAAGATCCAACATGCGACCGCTCACGGATGGAGGCCACCGATTCGTCCGACCGAAGGGTGGAACGGGGCCAGACCATCCCCGGTCGGTAGCCCGACCAGGTGGAGTGGGCTTCGGTGGCAGCCAGGCGATCCGGTTCGGCGACAGCAGGGACGGCGGGTTGGGTCCAGACCATCCCGGGTCGGTAGCCAGACCATGGGGACGATCCTGGAGTCGATTGCGCCGATGCGGTCGTCGGGATGACGACCGTGAGGAGGGCCGTGAGAGCCACGGCCGAAGCGAATGGCACGAGGCGACGGGTCGGTCTCATCATCTCACCTCCTGATCCCGGCGTCGGCGTCCGGCCGGCTGGCCAGGATTCATCTCGGACGGCGGGCACCATCGCCGAAGGACCGAGGCCGCCGCATTCGGCGGCCGCGCTTCGTGATGGGGTCAACTATCGATCCTAACGCGCGACGATAGTTCGTGTCGCGGCCTCCTGCCCCTCTATCGACATTTTGCACACCCTTCCCCGAAGGTCGAGGGCGCCGGGGCTCGATCGCGGGGATACAATGGGAGGTAAGTCGTCGGGCGCGGGCCCCGGGCTGGATCGGGCCGGCGACCGTCGACGTTCCTCGGGCAACGAGCCACACCGTATGAAGAACGCCGCGATCGAGGCGGAAATCGGGGACCGCGGGGAGCGGGGCGACATCGGCCTCCTGCGCGGGGATTGGCGGGAGCGCCTGGCCTACATCGACGCGACCATGCGCGAGATGAGCCGGCAGGATGACCCGCAGGCGATGGTCCGGGCGTACGGGAGCCGGATTCGTCGGCTGATGCCGGCCGGCCGATGGGTCTCGGTGAGCCGGAGGGGACTCCAGCAGCCCCGATACAAGATCACCCGGTCGAGCACCTGGACCGAGGAGGTTAACCCCTGGCTCCAGCCGGACCGGCTCCCGATCTTCGAGGACGGGCTCCTCGGCCGGCTGCTCTACGAGGGGCGCCCGCAACTGGTCGACGACCTCGCGCCGATGCTCGACGAGGACGACCCGGCGTTCGAGTACCTCGACGGCTTCCGATCGCTGATGGCGATCCCCCACTACGACCGGGGGACGGCCACCAACATGGTCTTCCTGATGGAGCGGGAGCCCTCGGCGTTCGACCCGGAGCTCTTCCCGGAATGGTTCTGGGTCAGCGGCCTCTTCGGCCGGCTGACACACAACCTCGTCCTGAGCGACGAGCTGAAGCGCGCCTACGAGATCGTCGAGCGGGAACTGAAGGTGGTGGCCGACATCCAGCGGTCGCTCCTCCCGCAGCAGCTCCCGAAGATCCCCCGGCTGGAGCTGGGCGCGCATTACCAGACCTCGCGATGGGCGGGCGGCGACTATTACGACTTCTTCCCGCTCCCCGATGGCCGGTGGGGCATCCTGATCGCCGACGTCTCCGGCCACGGAACCCCCGCGGCCGTGATGATGGCGATCACGCACAGCCTGGCGCACGGGGTCCCGGGGCATCCCGACCCGCCAGGGGTGCTGCTGGCGCACGTGAACCGCGAGCTCTGCCGGCGGTACTCGGCGGGCAACGAGGGATTTGTGACGGCCTTCTACGCGATCTTCGACCCGTCGACGCTCTTGCTCCGATATGCCGCCGCCGGGCACAACCCGCCCCGGCTCGTGCGGTGCGGGCAACCCGGAGTGATGGCACTCGATGAGGTGGGCGGGCCGCCGCTGGGCCTCTTCGACGCGACCGAGTACGATGAGGCCACCATCGAGCTCCATCCCGACGATGCCCTCGCGCTTTACACCGATGGGATCACCGAGGCGATGGACGCCCGCAGCGAGCAGTTCGGCACCGGCCGGCTGGATGAGGTCCTCGGGCGATGCGACCTCGATGCGCCGGGGATTGTGGCCGCGGTGGTCGGAGCGGTCAACGCGTTCACCGGCGACCATCCCCCAGCCGACGACCGGACGTTGCTGGTGGCGATCGTCGAATGATAGGATCGGTCCAGGTGAATCGATCCGAATCGAAGCCAGGCGACCCGGTGGAGCCCCCATGAGTATTCGACCCGAGACGATCAAGCTGGCGCCGTCGATCCTGGCCGCGGACGTCTCCCGACTTGCCGAGGAGGTCGCGGCGGCGGTGGCCGCCGGCGCCGACCGGATTCACGTCGACGTGATGGACGGCCACTTCGTGCCGAACCTGACGTTCGGCCCGGTGATCGTCCGGAAGCTCCGGCCGGTCTGCCCGGTCCCGCTGGAGGTCCACCTGATGATCGAGGAGCCCGACCGCTACATCGAAGCGTTCGCCGAGGCCGGGGCCGACACGCTGATCGTCCATCAGGAAGGGGGCATCCACCTGAACCGGACGGTCCAGGCGATCCACGCGCTTGGGAAGAAGGCCGGGGTGGCGATCAACCCGGCCACGCCCGTCTCCACGGTCGAGGAGATCCTCCCCGAGATCGAACTCCTTCTGGTGATGACCGTGAATCCCGGTTTCGGCGGGCAAAAATTCCTCACTGGGACGCTGCCGAAGCTCCGACGCGCTCGACGAATGATCGACCAGGTCCGCCCTAACTGCGAACTGGAGGTCGACGGCGGGATCGAGCCGGAGACGATCCGGCTGGTGGTCGAGGCTGGCGCCTCGGTGATCGTCGCCGGCTCGTCGGTCTACGGAGCCCCCGGCGGCGCCGCCGAGGGGATGGCGCGGCTCCGCGGCGCCCTCGCGTCGTGAGACTTCCGGAGAAACCACGAAAAACCACGAAGGACACGAACGGACGGTGGGCATCTCGAAAGTTGGTGGAATCTTTGTTCAGATGGGGGAAAATGGTGGGGACGGAGAAGAACCCGACACCGGGACGGGAGCCCACCCATGCCATCCGCACCCCTGCCGCCAGAGAAGCGGGCCGAGATCGAGGACCTGGAGCGAGCCATCCGCGAGGCCGTCGACGCCGAGATCGGCGCGTTGGCGGAGAACCTCGCCACCACCGACGACGCCCACCTCTTCGGCGCCAACGAGTCAGTGCTATTCGGGAGGCCAAGGCGCGCATCGCAGCCTCAAGGAAAGAGATCCGCTTGGCTCGGATCCATCTGTCGATCCCCACGAACCTCATGGCATGAGAAACAATAGAGGCCGTGCGATCGATTGTAAAATATAGGCTTGATGAATTTGCCGAGTAGAGCCAGGGAAAGGCGATGGGGTGTGGGCGCGGGTGGGGATGGGATCTCGGGCGGGTAACGGGACGATCGGAGAAAACGCGGCCGGTCGACGTCGACCGGCTCGCCTTGCCGGGTCACGATCCGGGGGTCGACTCTTTGGCCTTCGGGAAGCCGGCCCCGATCAGGCTGGAGTAGCCTTGCTTGAGCGGGCGGGCGTCGTAGCCGAGAGTGTGAAGCACTCCAGCACCGGTGAGCGCCCGTCCCCCGAAAGCGCAGTGGCAATAGACGACCGATCCCCTGGGTAGAGTTTTCGAGAGTTCCTTCTTCTCGGCCTCGCTGATCCCACTTTCCTCCCATTTGGCGAGCTTGCTCAACGGGATGAGGACAGCGCCTTCGATATGCCCGCGATCCCACTCCTTCCGTTCGCGGACGTCGACCAGGATCGCCTTTTTGTCCTGAACGCTCGACTTGATCTGATCGAGCGGCTCCCTGGTGTAAACCGGGTCGTCGGCCCGAACCCCACCGGCCAGGAACATCGGCAGTGCCGTCATCGCCAGGGAGATTCGTCTCAGGAGATTCTTCATTTCGTCTTCCTCCTTTGCTCGAATGTCTCGCACATTCGTCTACTCACTTTCGGAACGAAATCCTCGTGCACGACGCCGCGGATGCTCGCCGGTGACAGAGGCTCCTCCCGATTCACTTCCGATCCGGATATTCCAGAATAATCAACTGATGCCTCTCCGCATCGTAACCGTACTCCTGGTAATGCGGAAGCCTGGGCAGGGCGATGTTGTTCGCCTTGATAATTTCAGTCATGAATTCATTATAATCTCTGGGATAGCGCTCGTTGGTGGCGTGGTAGAGGTCCATCGCCTGCTTGATCGAGAGGATGGAGGTCTGGCCGATAATTGAGACGTAGGCGTTGCCCTGGAGGGTGATCGGGTCCTTCGCGGTGATCCGGGGCTGCACCTGCTGGGCCTGGCCAGACTGGATGGCGGGCCCAGCGTTCCTGATCTCCTGGGTGCGCTTGCCGACGATGAAGACCGGTTCGTCGGCCTTCTTCGCCGGCGCTGAGGCGGTCTTCTTCGCCTTTGGGGCGAAGGCGTCGTGGCGTTCTTCCTCGCAACCGGCGGCAAGCAGAGCGGCGATCGAGCCGATCCAAACGGCCGGCGCCCGCAGGCGACGGGTCGAGGTCAGTGACGTCGGCATGAGTCCCTCCGTTCGATTTGGGTCGGTTCGATTCGCGTCCACTCGGATTACTGAGACGGGCTTCCGTCGTCCCACTTCCATCGGCGGACCT